>WRML01000006.1 GCA_009777165.1 Kiritimatiellota bacterium | reverse complement strand
GCGTCGAGCGCGGCGACCTCGGCGTGTGGGCCCCCCGCGTAGGCGTGGTAGCCCTCGCCGATGACGCGCCCCCCCTTGACCACGACGGCGCCGACGGGGGGGTTGGGGCGCGTCCGCCCCTCCCCCCTCTGCGCAAGCCGTACCGCGCGGCGCATCCATTTAGTGTCGTGAGAAGTCATTCTAGTTTCCAGTTAGAAGAAGTTTTTAGTTTTTAGTTTTTAGTTTTTAGTTGATGCGCTTCATGGCATTGTTCTAAAAACTAAAAACTATAAACTATAAACTGCTTCATCATTTCCCCTGCGCGGCGAGTTCCTTGTTGAGCTTGTCGAGGATGCCGTTGACGAAGCGGCCGGCGTCGGCGTTGCTGAAATACTTGGCGAGGTCAATGGCCTCGTTCAGCACCACGGGCCGGGGGATCTCGGGCGTGAAGAGCATCTCGTAGAACGCGAGGCGCAGGACGTTGCGCTCGACCGACCCCATGCGGTGCATGGGCCAGTTCTCGCCGACGTAGGCATCGAGGCGGTCGTCAATCGCCGCGAGATTCCGCAGCACCCCCCTGACAAGTTCCTCGGCGAAGAGGCGGATCTTCGGCGGCGCGATGCGGTCCTCGGCAGTCTCGCCCTTGGCCCTGATGTTCGCGTCGGGGTCTTTGTCGCGGATGGCCTCGACCCTGCATGTCCACTGCTGGCGCCAGAATGCGGGGATGGTCTCTTCAAGATCCAGCCCCGGGTTGAGGTCCGCCTGGAAGAGCATCTGGAGTGCCCACTCGCGCCCATGTCTGCGTGTTACCATAGATAGTCCTTTTTAGTTTCTTTTTTTGAGTAACTAGTAGCTAGTAACGAGTAGCTAGTTCAATGACTCGGAAGCATTGCAACTAGCAACTAGTTACTAGCTACTCGTTACTAGATTACAAAGCCTTTAACACCGACACGGTCTCGATTGCGGCGAGGACAGCGTCCCATCCCTTGTTGCCCTGCTTGGTTCCGGCGCGTTCGATGGCCTGCTCGAGGTTCTGCGCGGCGACGATCCCGTTGAGCACGGGCACGCCCGTGCCGAGCGCGATCTTCGACAGCGCGCGCGCGACGGTCCCGTTGATGAGGTCCGCGTGCGGCGTGGCGCCCTGGATGACCGCGCCGAGCGCGATGACCGCGTCGTACTTGCCGGACGCCGCCAGCTTCTGCGCCGCCTGCGGCGCCTCGTTTGTCCCCGGCACGCGCACGAGCGTGAGGTCGTCGCCGTTGCCGCCGTGCCGCACGAAGCAATCCTCCGCGCCCTTGACCAGCTGCTCCGTGAAGAAGCTGTTGAAGCGGCTCACGACAATCGCCATCTTCATTCCCGTCGCGTTCAGGTTCCCATTGATCTCTTTCATCTCTTCTCCTTTTGTGAGTAACTAGTAGCTAGTAACTAGTTCAATGATACGCAGCATTACAACTAGCTACTAGTTACTAGCAACTAGCTACTAGTTACTCCCCTACAACAAATGCCCCATCTTCTCCCGTTTCGTCTCCAGATACCTGCGGTTGAAATGCCCCGGCTCGAGCGCGATCGGCACGCGCCCGGCGATCTCCAGCCCGTAGCCCTGCAGGCCGATGAGCTTCTTCGGGTTGTTCGTCATCAGCCGGATGCGCTTCAGCCCGAGGTCCGACAAAATCTGTGCGCCCACGCCGTAATCGCGCAGGTCCGGCGCGAAGCCAAGCTCGATGTTCGCCTCCACCGTGTCGAGGCCCTTCTCCTGCAGCTTGTAGGCATGGAGCTTGTTCGCCAGCCCGATGCCGCGCCCCTCCTGCCGCATGTACAGCACCACGCCGCAGCCCTCCTCCTCAATCATGCCCATGGCCGCGTGAAGCTGGCTGCCGCAGTCGCACCGCGCCGAGCCGAACACGTCACCCGTCAGACACTCGCTATGGACGCGCACGAGCGGCGCGTCCGCACCCGCGAGGTCGCCCTTCACCAGCGCCAGATGCTCCCTCCCGTCCGGCGACGAGCGGTAGAGCCTCAACGTGAACTTCCCGAACAGCGTCGGCATGTCCACCTCCTCCACCAGCTCGATAAGCCGCTCGCGGCGGCGGCGGAACTCAATCAGATCGGCGATAGAAAGCATCTTCAGACCGTGCGCCCGCGCGAACGCATGAAGCTGCGGCAGACGCGCCATCGTGCCGTCCTCCTGCATGATCTCGCAGATGACCCCGGCGGGCTTAAGCCCGGACAGACGCGCCAGGTCCACCGCCGCCTCCGTATGCCCCGCACGGACCAGCACCCCCCCCTCACGCGCCTCCAGCGGAAAGACATGGCCCGGACTGACGAGCGCGTCCGGCCCCGACGCATCATCCACCAGCGCGCGCACCGTCTCCGCGCGGTCCGCCGCGCTGATGCCCGTGGTGATGTTGTGCGCGGCATCCACGGAGAGCGTGAACGCGGTCGAGAACCTGTCGCCGCGGTTACGGCTCGGCGCGCGCTCGATGCCGAGCCGACGCAACCGCTCACCCGTCATCGGAACGCAGATAAGGCCACGCGCACACCTCGCCATGAAATTGACCGCCTCCGGCGAGACCTTCTCCGCCGCGACAATCAGGTCCCCCTCATTCTCGCGGTTCTCGTCATCCGCGACGACGACGAACGCCCCGCGCCCGAACGCCCCGATGCACTCCTCAACCGAATCAAACAAATTGTCCATAAACAACTTCCAAAAACAAGCGAGCCCGGGGCAGACAGCGAAACGCACAGCATCCTCTCTCATCCAGACTGTACTGTCGGCCACGGACTCTCACCGTGTCAGTGACCCACGCAAGCGCGGGTCAGTCGCGGGCTTTACCGCCGGTCGGGAATTGCCGTTACCGGCTCACCCAGCCCCGAAGACGCTCATTGATGTCAGGTACGATACCACATCCGTGCCACGCTTGGCAACTGGTTTTCGCGGTTTTTCACCGTTTTTCAGCCCCGCCGCGCGCCGTGCGAGGCGAACGAGCTGGTGCACTTCCTCAACCGCATCGGCGGGGTGGGCGCGGAACTCATCTTGAAGGAGAGCATCCGCGTTCAACTTCAAGCGGATGATGAACAAGTGGCGGCGTGAGGCCTCCCTTTTTGTGCGCATAGTCCTCCGCCTGTTTTCACCCCTCCCGACCTGCCGTTATGCCCATACCACGTGAAAATGACTTTTTAAGGCTCGACTAAGTAATAGGTTAGAAGTAATAGGTGATAAGGGAGAAGTAATAGGTGATAAGGGAGAAGTAATAAGTGATAAGTAATAAGTGATAAGGGAGAAGGGAGAAGTAATAGGTGATAAGGGAGAAGTAATAGGTGATAGGTTAGAAATAATAGGTAAGCGTGATTACTTTCCTACTTCGTTTCATGGTGTTATTCGTCCTCCATCGCCCCCAATCACCCCCAGCACGGCTTTGGTCTTGATGTCTAGGACCACTTCGGCGAAGATATCCGGACCGTTCACATAGTGCCACAGTTCCTTCGGCATATCGGTAGGCGGACGCCACGGGAACGACACGACGATGTTGTCGCCTTGGACCGTCGTAATCGGCACGACATCGTCCGGAATCTCTAGCACCTTGATGCGCTTGACTACCGTGTCGGCGATCCGCACATACTCGGCAACTTTCTCCGCACTGGGGTCAAGGCAGATCTTCTTGAACGCAACATAACTGTGTATGCCCTTAACACCTTCATCATCATTTCTGAAGGAATGCCACGTTGTGGGCGCCGCTTTGGACTCGGCGACGAGGGGCGCGAAATCCTCCGCGCTCCGGAACCCTTTATTTTCAAGGTTTTTGTTTAACGTAATTGCCAGCACGGCTTTGGTCTTGGCCTCGATGATGACCTCGGCATAGTAGTCCGCCCAAATCAAAGACCATTTAAAGTTTTCATCCATGTCGTTGGCGTAGGGGAACGTGACGATAGCCCATTCGCCGTGCATGTCCACCGTTGGCACGACATCGTCCGGAATCGTGATACTCGGTGTGGCAGTGATGTCGCGGGCGATGCGGATGTATTCGCGCGCTTCGGCGGAAGCGGAGTCCATGCGGATTGCCTTCGCCGTTATCGTCCTGTTCGTGGCAACGCGTTTCCCATTTTCCCAACACCAGAAGCCCAAGCTTCGTTTTATTCGGAACGTTTCGGGGTTGGCATCATCCTCAGGCACAGGAATGTTGTTTGTGAGAGGCGTCTCCTCTTGCGGCGGTTGATGAACGCCATCCACAGGGACGGTACTGTCTTTTACCTTGCCGTCGGCACTGGCATTTGTAGTATCGTCCGGCAACGCCATCCCCTGATTTTCTTTTGTCTCTCCTTTCGGGGAAGGGGGCTTTGCCGCCGTTGTGTTTCCAGGTGCGACCGTTTTAAGACACAGGATAAGAACAACCGCCAGCAACAGTGCCGCGATTGCTGTGATGACGAACATAAGTGTGATTCCTTTTTTGTTTTGTTTCATGGCGTTGGTCTCCTGTTAGGTCCATAGGGATAGAGCCTAGCATCCGCATCCAGCGGATGCCCGGTTTTTAATGGTGCAATGTAATCGAACACGATTCCTGGATGCTGATAAAACTTAGCATGGACCTTATCTTCTGGACTTGGCCCACGACGCTTAATCTCAACGCCTTGGGGAGTCAGGTATGTACTCGGCGGATGCGTATGGAATTCTGCGACCACATATTTTGCCGGGCCAGGGGGATTTTGATAAGCTATTGCCGGCACAATACCGGGAATGGGGCTATAAGTACCAGGGGTATCGCTCGGAACGGGGTCCATCGTAATCGATGCCCTTTCGTCGGGACCACACGGGGGCCCCGGCGGGACAGGTACCGTCTCGTATTTCCCATCTACGGTGTTGAGCGTGATGTAGCACCCAAGTTCACGGCGATAGCAATCCCTGTCTTCTTCCAGCGCCTCCTCATAATCTGTCTTTGCATAATTTTTTGTCTGCGTCCACAATGCGTTTAGCGCATTTGCTACCGATTTCTTGCTCATGATGACGTTCACATCCGGGAACTGCACCGTGAGGGATTGCGTGTTTGAGTAAAGCCGGTCGCCCGTACCGATCGGCACGGACGCCCTGACCTCAAAGAACCCCGCTGTCCTCACGGTGACGTTGGTGGTTCTCGTGTCTTCCGTGTACTTCTTAACGTACCATGGGCACCAGTCCGTGTCGACACCCGGGATGCCCGGCGGCTCCGTCCTCACACGGCGGACCTCAACCATGTAGGAGGACGGCACGGGTATGTTATTGCCCTCAGGCAAAAACTTCACGGTGATGGTCGTCTTTTCCATCAACGTCACTGTCTGTGGTGAAACCGTCAGGGTGAGACTGACGGGGAAGGTTTCGATCTTGCCGCTCTTGCCGTCGCCAGTCTCCTCTTGGTTCTTATCCAACGCTACGGCGCTCCATTCCCCAGAGCCGGGGATGTCGAGCGTCAGAAACCCTGTTTTAGGGGGTTCCGTGACCTCCGGGTCGGTCAGCATCCAATCCTTGTTCGCCGTGACCTTGAACGTCACCTTCGAGCCGGGATCCGCCGGATTGCTCGGGCGTCCGTAAGCCACGAAATTTGTGGGCCCCAATCTGCTCAGCCAGCAGGCGTCCTCCGTCGACACGGTGACATACGTGTTCCAGTCTGAAACAGTCCCCCATACCAACATGGCACCGCCCGCCGCAATCAGTCCTGCCCAAAACACTTGGATCATTCTCGTCTTGATACTCACCCTGCCTTGTCCTTTTCATTGAATCCTACTTGTTGACTAAAGAAAAAACAATATACCATGGTATTCCGCAGATGTCAACAAGGGTACAGTTTTTTTTGCCTGTTTTTTGCACTTCACGGAGGCGAACAGTTGAACATCTTTTTCTTGTGCTTTGCGTCTCCGTGTGGTAAATTGGTTTTTTTTGAGAGAGGATTAGCGAGAGAAAACCATGCGGAACGTTGCGGTTTACATCATCGGTTGCCTTTTCTGTGCGTGTGCGGTCCGGGCGCAGGAGACCCCCGTTGACCGCCAGTTCAAGGCGTTGTCCGAGGAGATCGAGGGGTGGAAGAAGGAGATGACCCGGGCGGTCGCGTCGCGCAAGGCGGTGGAGATGCTGCTGCGCCTGGGGGTGGCGTTCCAGAAAAGTTACGCCGACGCTGCCGACAGCATCGTGAAGGCGGACCTGATAGACGGCTACACCCGGAAACGGGACGCGCAGATGCGGAAACTGCCCATCACGCTCTACAAGTGCGGCCGTAAGGACATCTCGCTCGCCAACCCGGGCGAGTTCGTCTTTGAGGTGGATGAGTTGGAGATTGACGCCGCCCGCCCCCTCTTCTTCCTGCTCAATGGGTCGCAGGACCGCATGCTCTACTCCTACCGGGAAAGCCAGCAGTTCATCAACCTGCTGGCCCACCTCATGGCGAAGGCAAGGGCCAATGAGCAGACGAGCATCCCGACGCGCCATTTCGTGGCCTCCGTCCAGCTGGTGAACGGGGAGGCGACCGTGTTCCTCCAGTTCCTGTCGCCGGAGGGGTCTGTCAGCAAAGACCTGTACAGGCTGTCCGAGTTTGACGCCAGGCTGCTGGCCGGCCGCATCAGCGCGGTGCTGAAGGCGTCGCCGCCGCCGGGGGGCTACCGCGAGCCGGATGACGTTGACCCTGGCACAACGATGTTCGCCGCCCCTGCGGACAGTGGCGACACCCCCCCCTCCAACTTTAGAGCTTTAGAATGCTCCAACTTTAGAACTTCAGAATTCTCCAACTCTAGAACTTCAGAATTCTCGAACTCTAGAACTTTAGAATGCTCGAACTCTAGAGCTTGAGAATTCTCCAACTTTAGAGCTTCAGAATTCTCCAACTTTAGAACTTTAGAACTCTCGAACTTTAGAACTTCTTCCCCCCTCCCCCGCCTTACCCAGACGGGCCCCTCCCCCCCCGGGTTCAGCGGCACCCACCCCCCATCGTCCTTCACGGGCAGCTTCCCCTCATAGACCGATGTCGCGAGCAAGTCCATCCGGGGGGGGACAGAGCCCTTCGAAAACGACACCACCTTCCCCGGCATCACCTCCCACGCAAGAGCGATCCGGTGGAGACGCAGGAGCGGGGTAAGCCCTTCCTCTAGGGGTTCGAAGAGATAAAGCGACTCACCCGCCGGCAGGTGCGCCCGCACAAGGGCCCGCTGCTCATCAAAGATAGGGGTTAAACAATTGAAAAGGCGGCTGAGGGTATCAGGGTAGTCCTCGATCGCCAAGCGGACCCGTTTCCGTATGGTCGGGAAGTTGCCGCACAACGTCGCGAGAGCCAGCACCGCAAAGAGAAGCGTTTTTAGTTTATCGTTTCGCAAAAGCGTTTTTAGTTTATAGTTTTGCAAAAGAGTTTTTAGTTTATAGTTTATAGTTTTTAGAGCATTCATATTAGTAGTCTCGAACTAACCCGGGCAAGTTACACAGAGTTGCACAGAGAAGGCGCAGAGGGGCACAGAGTTTATTTTTACATTCCGCTGACATTGTAACTAAAAACTAGAAACTAGAAACTAACAACTAAAAACTAACAACTGGAAACTAGAAACTAACAACTAACAACTAAAAACTAAAAACTAAAAACTGGAAACTAGAAACTAACAACTAAAAACTAGAAACTAAAAACTAAAAACTCCCCCTCCCCCTCTCCCCCTCCCTCTCCTACTCCACCACCAGATTCCGAACGATCAGCACCTCCGTCGCGTTTGCGGGCGCGGTGCTGGTGATGCGGATGAAGCGCGCGGGGCGGGTCAGGGTGAAGGACTCGGAGGCGCTGCCCTTGTCCAGCCGGAGCACCGTCGTCCAAGACTTCCCCTCCGCCGAGACCTCCACCTTGGCCTTTCTCGGCGCGCCCGCGCCGCTGGAGTTGCCGAGCGTGAGGGAGATGCGCCCCGCCACGGGCCCCGCGAACTCCGCCTGCCAGTATTCGCCCGCCTTCAGACCACGCGCGGAGACGTATGCCGTGGACATCAGCCCGTCCCCCCCGCGTTCCGGCCCCGTCTTCTCGTCCTCCCCCTTCACGGACGCGGTGTAGGTCGCCGCCTTTTGCAAACCCCCGTCCGCTTCGCGTCCACCCCCTTTGGAAAGGGGGCTGGGGGTGGCGGTATCCGGCCGGGGGTTAGCCCCCTTTTGAAAGGGGGTGGACGTATCCGGCCGGGGGTTTGCCCCCCTCCCGTCCGCCGTCTTGGAGAACATCCAGTCCCACACCACCTCCTCGCGCCACGCCCGGTCCCATGCGTTGTGCCCCTTTTCAGGGAATGTGCTGACGCGGAACTCGCCGCCCTGGAGGGTCACGCGCCGTTTAAAGGCGTTCACCATTTCCATGTAGCTTTTCTTCGTGAGTTCAACACCCTCGTTGCAAAAGAGCCACCAGTTTCCAGGACGGGTCGGGTGCACGGCGATTTCGCCCGGCGGGCATGCTGCGACAGGCACGAGCGCGGCATACCTCCCGGGATAGGAACACCCGAACCCATACACCGCGGCGCCACCGTAGGAGAGGCCGGTGGCGTAGAGACGGTTGGTGTCCACGGGCGGGTTCTGCTGCGCCAGCGCCACGCCGAGAATGGTGTCGTTGAGGAGGTTCTCGATGTCCGACGGGCGGCAATCAGTGGCGCCTTCCCACAGCGCTGGGGAATCCGGCGGCACGGAGGGCACCAGCAGGTAGCACGGGTGTTTCGCCTGGAACGCCTGGGACGTGACCCTCTCAAAGATGAGGCTCTGCCTGAACTGCCTGTTCAGGTCGTTGCCGAGCTCGCCGTTCCCGGGCATGAACACCACGAGCGGCACGGGCTCGCCCCCCCTTTTTGCGTCTGGCGTGAAGAGCAGGAATGGAAGACGGTCGGGGAAGGGCTTCCGTCTGCCGGTGGAATCCTCATAGGCAATGAGCCTCGCCTCGACGGATCCCGGCGGGAGGGGGTCTCGCACAAACCAGCCCGCGGAGAGGTTGTAATACTCACGGTTCTCGCGCAGGCCGGGCGTGTCCTTGTAGGGCTGGATCGTGCCGCTGTAGCCGTATCCCGGCGCGCCGGGGGAGCGGTCAGCCGCGCTGTAACCGGAAGCCATGTTCACACGGTACTCATGGTACGTCTCCATGTATTTTGCGGGAGACATCTTGGGGAGTGTCTTTTCCACGCCAATGAAGTCGTAGGCAACGGCGCAGAACGCGAACACACTGAAAAATAATCCGACAACACGCATATTCCCTCCTTTTTTTTAAACCGGAAAATAAATTACCACACGAAGGCGCAACACGCAAGGCGAAAAGGAACAGGGGTGCAGAGGAATTAGACTTCTTTCCAAACCTCCATCAAAAGCATCCCGTCTGGGATGCTATAGTATTTTAACTTGAAGTTGCTGCATGAACATCGGAAAACAATGTTGCTCATTTCACACAGAGACACAGAGCCACAGAGTTTTCACAGAGCAAACAAATAGTAATTCTCTGTGTATCCTCTGTGCCTCTGTGTCTCTGTGTGAAACAATAAGGAGAGCAGAATGTGGGGGTGTCGTTCTTCTACCGAAAGATTCATCCCTGACGGGATGAGAAAACGTGATTCCCTTGGCGATTTCATGATGGTTTACGGGATATCATCGCAACGGTTAGGAAAGAGATCCGCACGCCGTTGAATGCGCTTCGACCCCTTTGCGGCTCACGGGGACGCTCGCCCTCCAGGCGGAATACGCCTGATATTTTTTTCCCTGTTGGGGATTGACTTCCGGTCGGGTAACGTGTATACTGATCCCCAAATCAACTGTAAAAGGTGTTTCAGATGAGAAGGTTATGTTTCGTTTTGGCAGGGATAGTAGCTGGTACAGGCGTGATGCCGTCATGGGGTGGTGAGATAGCAAACACCTATGTTTCCGTTCAGGCTGATGAAGCCTGTCTGACGAGAAACGGGGATCTTCACTTTATTGCCTACTGCCCGCCCGGCATCCCCCCAAGTGTCACGTTCACGGTCGAGGCGCGGAAAGGTTACGAGCTGGTGGCGCCGGACCCTAATCTAGAACCCAAAAGAAAAGGGACGATGAATGTCCAAAATACGGGCGAGGGCGGCTGGGGAGTGAAGCCTGAGAACGACCCAGAGCCGCCGCCTGTCAGCGGCGGTATCTTCGTCAAGAACGTCACGCTGGAGCCGATCTCGGTTTCGTTCGGCAACTGCATCCACGGGTGGGTGACATCGGACAAGCCGGAAGGCACCCCACCTGCCTATACGGCATATGATCCGCCGCACTGGACGCGCGACATCGAGAAAACCAAACCGATCGCCATTGTCAGCACCCAAAAGCCCACCGTCGCGGCAACGTTTCAGGTCATGCCGCCAAGTATTCCGAAGGATACCGGCGGGATCAAGGTCAGGGCAAAAGGCATGAAGGCCACGAAAGGCGCGAACGGGGTGGAGTACGAGGAGGTGATTTTCATTAAGCCGACGGCCGTGACGCTGAGGCCCGCCAAAGTGAATCCGGCAGGTGAGGTTACCGTCATGGAGGCAGATTTGGCAGTGACGTCCTTCGACAAGCCAATCGCAGACGTGATCAAGCACTACCCGGACGGGTCGTTCACCCTGAACTGGGAGATGAGCACGGGTGGGAACCAGAATGCCGATTCGTCGTGGTATCCCATCGGCCAGACGCCGCACACGGTTTACGTGACGTTAAAGGATCCCAAGACGACCTTGCGGCAGGAGAGCCTCTTCTACATCAGCTGCCAGGCGGCGGACACGGAAGACAAAATGAACAATGTGCCCGAGCGGGTCTGGACTGGCTTCGAGGGTAGGAACGTGTGCCGCGTTGACGGCGAGCAACTCACATATTACAAGAAGTACGGTAACGGCATAAGAACGACTGCTGATTTGCTGGCTGGGGGGGACGGGGAGTGCGATGCTTGGACATACCTCTTTCTGGATGCCCTGAAGATACAGGGATTCGAGTTCAAGAAGAATAACTTTTGTAGGATCCGTCCATTGCGCAGCGATGCAAATCCCCAAGTGGGGTCGGGGATGGACACTGGGTTTATGATTAGCACATGGCAATTTGGAGAACCAAACGTGAAACATACGTCGGCACCACATCGTTATAAGAATACGCCCGTAAGGGTTTCATGGTTTAACGCGTCGCGCACGGATTACGAATGGGAATTTCCTGCGGTCGTGAACTATACAGCAGGCACACCGGGGCAAGGCAACGGCAAACCTCAAGCTCTGTTTCCCGTTCACTACATGGCCTATGTGATTGTGACTGTAAACGGAAGGACAAAAGAAATGTTCTACGACCCCTCATACGGAAAGAAATTTGACCCCAATGATCCCACGATTCAACCCGTAAATAAGAGACCATTGGCGCAACAGTTCATGTCTGTGGTTGCAGGTTATTACAAAAGCAATAGTGACTTTGATGTTAGGTTCAGAAAACCGACTGCCAATTGCGAGATTAAGTATAAGGTTGATATTAAATATTAGAACCGAGGTGTTGCTTATGAAACAGACCCTTACTTTAGTCATCAGTGTGTTGTTTGTAACGACAAGTTTCCCGCAGGAAAAGGGTTGGTCTATTCCAAGTATTGACAAACTGGGGGGGATTATGGTTTGTTATGCCTCGGATTGGACTGGGCGTTTCTATTGGGACGGGAGCGCAAGCCTTATCAGTGGATCGAGTCATTTGGCAGATGCACCCGAGGGAAGTTTTCCCTTCAAGGAAATATATAAAACCCTCGTCCCCCACCTGAAGCTGGATATGGGGGAGAGTAAAGAAACCCTGTCTGTAATCTTTGATGAATGGGAAGATACAGACCTCCCTGCATTCTATCTTGTGGACAAGGACGTCATGCGGAAAATCATGCACGGGCTTTGCGGCAAGGTGATGCCGTTGGGTGAGTGGAGTAAGCAGCTGTTCGAGGAACGGCTTAGGAAACATCCTCTCGTTCCGGGCGATCCGCCATACCTGAAAGCGGAAGAAGAAGTAATAGGTGATAAGGGAGAAGTGATAGGTGATAGGTTAGAAGTGATTGGTGATAAGGGAGAGGTGATAGGTGAAAGGTTAGAAGTAATAGGTGATCAGTTAGAGGTGACAGGCGCGGGGATGGAAGAAGAACTGCCCTCGCCTGTTGCCGCGAGGAAAACAAACCGGCCCAGCCTGTTGTTCTATGTCGGCGCCGGGATTTTGGTGTGTGTCGGGGCAGTGCTGTTCTTCACGAGGAAGCGATAGGAGGAAACATGCGGAACGTTGCGGTTTCCATCATCAGTTTTTTGCTGAAAGGTTGGTCGTCCTCCCCCCAGCACAAGCGGTACGCCGAGGTGGGGAACCTCGAAAGCCAGATCCCGCCCCTCTATAACAATTCATTTTGATTGGGTACAGCGCACTCCGTTCAGGCTGAAAGCCTTGCGCCTTCTCGGACTCCGAAAAAAAACGTTCCCCCTTGCGTTTTTGCCTTTACATCATCGGCGTTTTCCGCAATACTGTGTTCACTCTTTTTAAGGGGGCGACCGGTTTCGACGGGGCACGTGGAAACTTGGTGGCGCGCCGAGGACTCCTGTGGGCCTCGTTAAAAAACAGGAAAAAACCTAACTGCGAACCAAAACTTCGCACTCGCGGCCTAACTAAAGGCCCGACGTTGAACCGCCGATGTCTGCTGAGCGGGGAGGCGACGACTAGCAGACCCTGCCGGGGGTCGTGTGACCGGACGCCCGTGCTTGACGAATCGTGGGCACTGGTCCTCAGGCGAGCCTGTCTGCCGGCATCCTGGGGACGAGATTAAATGGCAGGATACGCGCGTAGAAGCTGGGTGGAATCTGTTTCGGACGGGAGTTCAACTCTCCCCGCCTCCACCATTTTGGGAGGGAATTGCGTTTAACGAGGGAAACGTTGCATCCGATGGCTGAGTTTTTCGATAAGGACTACACGGCAAAGGAAGCGTATCGGCGGTTGTACCGATACGCGCGTAAGTATCGTACCCGCCTCATCGTCGGGTTGCTCGCGGGCGCCATCACGGCGAGCTCGTGGGTGCCGTTGTTCCAAATCATCCAGCCGCTCTTGCAGCAGTTTCAAGCCGTCGGGAGCGTCCAGCAGGAAGAGCGGCCAGCGATGGACGCGGCTGGAACGGAGCACGAACAGGCGCGGACAGTCGCGGAATCCGAGACTGCAAAAGAACAATTGCCAGGGTGGGTGCTGACGATTGAGCGTTACGCGAACCGGATCGGTGTCTCGTTCCGCGATGCCGAGGGCCGCATGACCGGGTCGCTCATGTTGCTCGCGATGATCGTCGTGCCGCTGGTGCTGCTCCTGAAGATGATGACGTTTTTCATCAACCATTATTGTTTGCGCTGGGCAGGGGCGAGGGTCGTTCAGGATTTCCGCGTGGATATGTTCGCGCACCTGCAGAAGCAGTCGCTGGGCTTTTTCGGCAAGACCGACGTCGGGCAAATCATGAGCCGCAGCATGAGCGACCCGCAGATCGTTGACTATGTGATTGCCCAGACGCTGGCGGACATTTTCCGCGCG
The DNA here is from genome assembly GCA_009777165.1 of Kiritimatiellota bacterium. GTDB lineage: Bacteria > Verrucomicrobiota > Kiritimatiellia > RFP12 > UBA1067 > WRJS01. The sequence continues at coordinate 6,814 of WRML01000006.1, read as the reverse complement.
CCCTTTGAAATCCTTGTCGCGTTCGGCTTTGTCATGTACTTCGCCATCAGCAACGGGATGATCGAGACGCTCATCCTCGTGATGGTGGGGTTCCCCTTGTGCATGTTGCCGCTTTCGACGCTCGGCAGCAGGATCCGCAAATGGTCGCGCCAGGCCCTGCTCCGCATCTCGTACATCGCCTCGAAGATGCACGAGAACCTGACCTGTATCCGCGTGGTCAAGGCGTATCACACGGAAACCTACGAAATCGCGCGCTACACGCAAGTGAACCGCGATTATTTCAAGACCGTGATGAAAACCGTGCGCCTCGAGCTGCTCATCACCCCCGCCATCGAGACGATGGGGATTTTCCTGGTCGTCGTGTTTCTCGCGTACTGTTTTTTCCGGAAAATCGCGATCCACCAAATCGTCCCGATGGTGGTGCCGTTCATTGTGGCGTACCGCCCCGTCAAGCAACTGGGCAAGATACAGGCGCAAATCGAGCGTGGGCGTGCGGCATTGGCGCGCATCTTCTCCCTGCTCGATTATGACTCCTGCCTCCCGCTCGCCGACAACCCCATCCGGAAAACGGGATTCGACGACCGTATCCGTTTCGAGCACGTTGATTTCCGTTACCAGCAGGACGGTGACCTGACCGTCAAGGATGTGGATTTCGAGATCACGCGCGGCTCGCTTGTGGCGGTCGTCGGTGGGACAGGATCCGGGAAGACGACCATCGCCAACCTGCTCGCCCGCTTCTACGACCCCGCGTCGGGGCGGGTCACGATGGACGGCACGGACTTGAAAGACCTCGACATCGCATGTCTACGTAACCTCGTCGGCGTGGTCACGCAGGAGACCGTCCTCTTCAATGACACGATCGCCGCGAACATCGCCTACGGATCCCCTCACGCCACGCGCGAGCAGATTGTCGAGGTCGCGAAACTGGCGAACGCGCACGACTTCATCATCGCACAGCCCGAGGGCTACGACAAGATCGTCGGCGAAAAGGGATTCACGTTGAGCGGCGGCGAGCGCCAACGTGTGGCGATTGCGCGCGCACTGTTGAAGAACCCCCCCATCCTGATCCTTGATGAGGCGACCAGCGCGCTCGACACCGTGACCGAGCGTCTCGTACAGGATGCCATCAACTGCCTGATGAAGAACCGCACGACCTTTGCCATCGCGCACCGTCTCAGTACCGTCCGTAACGCGGATCTGATTCTCGTGCTGGACCGCGGTGTCATCATCGAGCGCGGTACCCACGATCAACTGTTCGCGCAGAACGGCGCCTACCGCCGCCTCTGCGAAATGCAGCACACGCAGTGATGCGGCAAGTCTTTCAAATGGGGTGTCGCGTAATTTGGGTTGCTTAAACCCCGGCGGTGTGGTTTAATCTTATTTTTTTTTTCACCTATGAGTAAGCAGAAGAACCAGAAACATCAAGAGAATGATGGGCGGGTACCCCCACCCGTCACGGCGCAAGAGAATACGAGCCCTCTCGCGGGAGAAGGATCAACGTCTCCGTTGGCCGCAGCGCGTGAGGATATGTGCCCGCCAGAAGAGGAGCTTGTCGCACTCAAGGACCGCTATGCGCGGCTGTTGGCGGACTTCGATAATTTCCGCAAGCGTCAGGCGCGTGAGCGCGAGGACTGGAGCCGTCGGGCGAATGAGCTGCTGCTGGAGGATTTCCTCCCGGTGGTTGACCATCTCGAGCTTGCGCTGGGCAACGCGCCCGACCCGTCCGGCCCGTTCGCGGCGGGCGTGGGGCTGGTCCGCGACCAGTTCATCGCCGCGCTGGAGAAGCATGGCGTGACCCCCCTCGACGCGAGGGGACAGCCGTTCGACCCGGACTGGCATGAGGCGCTCTCGCAGGTGCCGTCCGACACCGTCCCGGAGGGGGGGGTCATCGAGCAGTTCCGCTGCGGCTGGTGCATCGGGGGGCGCCTCATGCGCCCGGCGCAGGTCATCGTCTCGTCGGGGGCGCCGCAGGGCTGAGGCATGAAGGGATTTGCTGATGATAAGCCCGATCAGGTTGATAATGGCATTAGTGTTCTTAGCTCCTTTTCTCTCGGAAAAACTGGAAGATTTGGAGCTGAAATACCCCATCGTCACCGTCGTGGCTTGGGTTGTGTTGGTGATACTGGGTTTCGCCGGCCTGATCGGGCTGGTGGCTTTTCTGTCTTTTTTGCTGAAGTGATTTTTGGGGAGTGATTGAGGAACATGGCGAGTAAACGCGATTATTACGAGGTGCTGGGGGTCTCCAAGTCGGTCAACGCGGACGACCTGAAGAAGGCGTACCGCAAGCTGGCGATGCAGTACCACCCGGACCGCAACCCGGACAACAAGGAGGCGGCCGAGAAGTTCAAGGAGGTCTGCGAGGCCTACGAGGTGCTGAGCGATGCCGACAAACGGCAGCGCTACGACCAGTTCGGGCACGAGGGCGTGAAGTCTGCGTTCGGCCCGGGGGGGTTCGACTTCGGGCGCGACTTCACCCACGGGCAGGACATTGACCTGCAGGACATCCTGGGGAGCTTTTTCCAGGCGGGGGGGTTCGGGAACCTCTTCAACGGGGGGGGGGGGGGCCGCCAGCGCGCGCGTGACCCGAACGGGCCCCAGCGGGGGGGGGACCTGCGGTTCGACATCGAGATTGATTTCGAGGAGGCGGTGTTCGGCTCGGAGCGCCAGGTGGACCTCACCGTCAACGACGCGTGCGAGGCCTGCAAGGGGTCGGGCGCGGCGGAGGGGTCCACGCGCGAGGCGTGCAAGCAGTGCCGGGGGCAGGGGTACGTCGTGGCGGGCAACGGGTTTTTCCAGATGCGCCAGGCGTGCCCGATCTGCAACGGCGAGGGGACGATCATCAGGAACCCGTGCCGGAAATGCAGCGGCACGGGGCGCGTCAGGGCCCCCCGGCACATCGCGCTCAAAATCCCCAAGGGGGTCGAGACCGGGTCGCGCCTGCGCATCGGCGGCAAGGGCGAGAGTGGCCTGCGGGGGGGGGCCCACGGCGACCTCTACGTGATCCTGCACGTCCGCGAGCACGACATCTTCGAGCGGCACGGCGACGACCTCGCCTGCGTCGTCCACGTCTCCCCCGCGCTCGCGGCCCTGGGGGGGGACGTCGAGGTCCCCACCCCCGAGGGCTACGCGCGGATCAAGATCCCCCCCGGCACCGCGACGGGCAAGATCTTCCGCCTGCGCGACAGGGGCATGACGAGCGTCCACGGCGGCTGCGGCGACCTCCACGTGCGCGTGGACATCGAGGTGCCGCAGAACCTGAGCTCCCGCCAGCGCCACGCGCTCGAGGACTTCGCCGCCGCCTGCGCCCCCGACAACTTCCCCGAGGCCCGCAAACGCCAGAAGCAGACCGACCGCTTCTTCGAGCGGCGCGACGCGCTGAGGAGAATTAGGAGTTAGGAGTTAGGAATTAGGAATTAGGAGGTAGGAGGTAGGAGTTGAAAATGCGTTTCGGATTTTTTTCTCTCAGAGACACAAAGAGAGCCCTCTTTTAAAAGGGGGTGTCTGCGGAGCAGACGGGGGTTTGTACAGCCCCTGTTTGAAAGGGGGCGGAGGAATCCTGCCAGGGTTGGTTTTTGACGGTGTACGGATAGGCATAGTGCGTTTCTCAAATGCTCACAATCAGGACAGTCTGGATCACGCGCCACACTGGTCAACAACCTGTGTTCAGCGCCTATCCTGTCCAACCTGTCAAACCAAACGAAACCCTTTATCTCACCAACGATGTCGCGGCGTTCGAGGATCTGACGCCGGGGAAAGACGCGGACATCGTTGACATCATGGCGGTGCGCGCGTTCGCCTGCCCGGGGGCCCCCCTCGATCACGCGGAGCAGCTGTTCGATGGCGCCCCCCCCTCGGCAGAGGCCTTCCACAACATCTGGCTACAGTTCGAAAAACGTCTCATGCGTTTCCCGCTCTGGGCGTTGGAGACCATCGAGCTGCTCCTGCGTGACTTGGGCGAAAAACCTCTCGCGCGACTCATCGGCGATTTCGCACACCGCGTCCGGCAAACCGGCTCGAACTGCGGAAACTGGACGGACACGTTCGCGACAGAACACCTACGGGTCGAGCGCAAGAATATGCCGACGCACGCGGACTGCTCGCCGCTCCCGCTGGAGCGTGTCGTGGCGCACCTGCTGCCGAACGGCGTGTTCGCGCGTCTCATGCCGGGCTACGAGCCGCGCCCGGGGCAGGTCGAGATGCTCCGCGCGGTGACACGCGCGTTCAATGAGGGCAAGCACCTCATGGTCGAGGCCGGGACGGGCGTGGGCAAGAGCCTCGCCTATCTCATCCCTGCCGCGGCGTGGGCGCGGCTGAACGACATCCCCGTCATCGTCAGTACCAACACGCGCAACTTGCAGTCGCAACTCATCGAGAAGGATCTCCCTCTCGTGCGCGAGGCGCTCCGCATCGAGTTCGGCGAGGACGAGTGCCAGAAGTTCCGTGTCGCGGTGTTGAAAGGCCGCACGAATTATCTTTGTCTGCGCCAGCTTACGATCCTGCTGGAGCAGAGCCAGTTTGAGTTGGAACGTCCCGAGCTTCGTCTCTTCACGGAGGCTGTCGCATGGGCGGTAGGGACCCCCGACGGTGACCTCGACACGTTTGCGGGAGGGGGGGGGCGTGCCAACCCCGCGTTCCTCTCGAAACTCGCGTCCGTGGGCGAGGAGTGCCAGGGGAGGGGGTGCCGTTACTTCCGCCGCTGCTTCCTGCAGAAGGCCCGGGCCCGCGCGCTCGCCGCGCACGTGGTCATCGCCAACCACGCGCTCGTCTTCTCCGACCTCCAGGTCGAGGGCGGGATGCTCCCCCCCTACGCGCAGATCGTCTTCGACGAGGCCCACAACCTCGAGGAGACCGCCACGCGCCACCTCTCCATCGAGTTCACGCCTTACGAGATCAGCCGTGTGCTCAACCGCCTCAGCCGCCCCCGCGCCAAGAGGGGGGGGGGGACCCTCGAGACCCTGCGTAACCACCTGGAGGGGGGGACCGTCACCGCCGACGAGAAACTGGGGGGGGCACTGCGCGAATGCCTCCGTGCGTCGCGCCGCGCCGTCGAGGACATCCGCACCGACGCCCGCGTCCTGTTCGAGCGCATGAACCACCTCCTGGGGGAGGGGCGAAATGCGGTGCGATACAAATGTAAGAGAAGTGGAGAAGTTGAGAAGTTAAAAAGTTTAGAAGTTGAAAAGTCGAAAAATACAGAAGTTGAAACTTCTCCACTTTTAGATTTCTCAACTTCTCCACTCCTCAATTTCTCCACTTCTAAACTTCTCCCCCGTTTCGTCTTTCGCGGCAACGCCTTCATGCCCGCCTGTGACCTCCTCGACGAGGGGGGGGTGGCGGCGGACCGCGAGACGTTGCGCGGATCTTTGCACACCGCGACGGAACATCTCACCCGCCTCGCCGACCTCCTGCGCCGCGCCTCGGGGGAGGGGCTCGCGCTCTTCGGCGACCAAGCCGCAAACGTGGAGGGGGCGGCCGAGACATTGAACGGATTAATCGGCAACATGAATTTCCTGCTGGATGCGCAGGATACGGAATACGTCTTCTGGGCGGAGCCGGCCGGGCGCTTCTGGCCCGGGCAGGCCAACCTCATCGCCGCGCCGCTGAGCATCGCGTCCGCGCTCGCCGAGCGCCTCTATTCGCAGAAGACCTCCGTGGTGTTCTGCTCCGCCACGCTGCGCGTGGGGGGGACGTTCAACTACATCGGGCGGCGCCTGGGCATTGACCTTATTGGGAAGTTGAGAAATCAAGGAGTTGAGAAGTTGAGAAATGAAGAAATTGCAACTTCTAAACTTCTCAACACTTCTACTTCTCAACTTCTCAACTCTTCTACTTCTCAACTTCTCAACTCTTCTACTTCTCAACTTCTCTCCTGTGTCGCGGAGAGCCCCTTCGACTACCACCGCCAATGCGCGACGCTCGCGCTGACGTGTCTTCCCGAACCGGGGGGGGCAGACAGCAACTCCTACACCGAACAGTTGAGCGGCCTGATGCTCGACGTGTTCCTCAAGACGCGTGGGAGGGCGTTGGGGCTCTTCACCAGTTACGAGATGATGAACAACGTGAGCCGCTTGCTGGAAGATCCTTTGCGTGAGGCGGGTATCCGTCTGCTGGTACATGGCGCGAGCGGCACGCGCGACCAGCTTGCGCGCGTGTTCCGCTCCGGGGGGGGGCCTCCCAACGTGCTGCTCGGCACGCACTCGTTTTGGGAAGGAGTCGATTTCGTGGGCGAGGCGTTGAGTTGCGTGGTGATGGCGCGATTGCCGTTCACGGCCGTGGGGGATCCCATCTTCGAAGCGCGTTGCGAACAGATCGAGGAGGGGGGGGGGAGTTCGTTTCGTGAACTTTCCGTGCCGCAAGCGGTCATCCGTTTTCGACAAGGCTTCGGGCGGCTCATCCGCACCTGTACCGACAGGGGTGTAGTCATCGTCGCCGACCCCAGGCTCGTCACCCGCAACTACGGCTCGATTTTCAGCCGCAGCCTTCCGTGTCCTGTGCAGCCAATCCATGCGCGCGAAAAACTTCTCGATACCGTAAGCGCGTTTTTCGGGCACGGCGAGAACCGTTATTAATCGTCGCGAAAACAACATCCCGTGAGGGATGTTTCTTTCGGTAGAAGAGAACGCAAAAAAAATCATGGCATCCCATCGGGATGCCTCTTTGAGAGCATTTTAAGAAATCTCGTGTCCACTTCCCACCAAAGGCTGAAAACCCTCGCGCCTGTGTTGAGAAGGCGCAACCTCTGGAGTGCGGCGGCTCGCCGCCGCTTTTCGTCGCGGGGGCTCGCCCCCGCGCGGGGACGCGGGAGGGGCCGACA
>WRML01000005.1 GCA_009777165.1 Kiritimatiellota bacterium | reverse complement strand
GCAAGCCCGCCCAGCCCATCGCACTCACCGCCGCCAAGCCCCTCTCCCACACCCCCGCCGTGGTCCTCGCCCCCGCGCACGTCAAGCTGAACTGGCAGGACGAGTGGGAGAAGTTCACCCGTTTCGACGGGCAGTGCGAGGTCCTCTTCGGGCGCACCCCGCGCCCCCTCGACCCCCACACCATGGTCTACGTCCTCAACCACCACATCCTTGTGGCGTGGATTAACGAGCTGACCCGCATCAAACCGAGGATGCTGATCGTGGACGAGGCGCACAACTTCGTCTCCCACGGCACCAAGACCTACCCCCTCGTCCAGCGGCTCGCCCGCGCCGCCGGGCGCGTCCTCCTACTCACAGGGACCCCCCTCGTCAACAAGCTCGAAGACGTCTGGTCCCTCTGCAACCTCGTCTGCCCCGCGCTCCTCGGCACCAAGGGCGCCTTCGAGGAAATCTTCATCCCCGAGGCGAAGGCGACCAAAGCCGCCTACGCCCGCGCCCGCTGGACAGCCCCCTTCATGCGCAAGCGCCTCTTCGCCGAGGCATCCAAGATGAAGCACCCCAAGCCCGTCCGCGACCGCCTCACCGCAGAGCTCGGCGCCCTTCTCCGCTCCACCGTGATGAAGCGGCGTGTCTGGAAGGACGTCGGCGTCCAGATGCCCGACGTCATTGACCAGACCGTCTGGCTCCCTGTCGATGACAAGGCGTTCTGGGCCGCCGAGGAGGAGATCAAGGAGGCGTACAAGGCAAACCCATACGAGCTGGACGGCGAGAAGTTCAAGGCGTTCGCCGCCGGACGCGCCAACGCCGCCCGACACAAGCTCGATGCGGTGCAGGAATGGCTCAATGACTTCCTCAACGAGACGGAGGACGAGAAGATCGTCATCTGCGGGTGGTCCGTCGCCCCCCTCACCGAACTGCACGGCAAGTTCAAGAAGCGCTCGGTGCTGGTCAACGGCACCCTCACGGCGGAGGAGAAGCACCGCAGGACAAACGCCTTCCAGACCAACCCGGACATCCGCATCCTCTTCGGCAACATCAAGTCCATCGGCACCGGCATCAACCTCACCGCCGCTTCCGTGATGGGCTTCCTCGAGCTACCCCTCACCGACGCCGACTATGTGCAGTGCCGCTCACGCCTCCAGCGCCTGAGCATGACCGCCAAATCCCTGCGCTATTACGAATTTCTGATCAAAGACTCGTTCGAGCATCAGGTCGTCAAACGCATCATCCTGCGCAAGAAGTGCGCGGGCAAATTACTACTGGAAGGACAGACATGAAGATTACCAAGCAAATGGCGCAAGAGTGGATCGTCAATCCGGAGAACCGCCACAGGATTCTCATTTACACCCCCGAGCAAATCCCCCACGACCCGCCCCCGAAGGAGGGCCATCTGGTGCTCCCGACGGATGAGGACGGGAATTTCATCGCAGGGATACGCCCGCAGTCTGTCAAACGGGTTGTCACCAACACCTCCGACGGCAGTGCGGTGGTTTATCTCACGGCACCGATCAACCCGGAGAACGGCACGACGGACGGCGGTCATCTCTCAAACATGATCTGGGACAACTACATGGACTCCTGCGTCAAGGTCGAATGGGTTGCCTATGCGGAGACATTCGGCAGAGTTGTCGCCAGAAACCATGCCCCCGCGTGGTTTGTCGGCTGCGTCCCCTACCCGAAAGACATGCCCCATTCGTTGCATCAGGCGATTGCGGATCGCATTGCCGGATACGACGGTTGCTTTCTTGCCGGCGTGCACAACCGCTATCCGCTGGACAAGATGCGCCACTGTGTCGAAATCACACACCGTTATGGCGGCGACATCCCGATCCAACGGATGTTTGACGTGATGGGCGCGGCGAAGAAAGCCATTGCCGAAATCGTCCCTCCCACCTGCGCCTTCGCCCAAACGGCAGTGTGTATCCCCGACGGTTGCCATTCGTGCGACCACTACGCCAACAAACCCAAACCCTCGGTGTTTTAAGTTAGGAAGTAGGAATGAGGAGTGAGGAGTTGACAAAGGGGTTAAGGGGTCAAGGTTTCGATCAGGATCGAGCCGGCTCGATAAGCGTCGATCCGGATCGAAAAGTAACCACTGGAAACTGGAAACTCGAAAGTAATGAAGCAAGTCAACGTTAAAAACATCTTGGCGATATTCGGCAAGGATTACAATACCGCCCCTGTGCCCACCCTACTGGCAAACATACAGGACGGCGCATGGACGAACAGCTTTGAGGTGGTCAAAAAAGGGCATCTTTGGTTTCTCGAATGCGACGCGAGAACTGTCGATCGCGTGTGGGAAAAGGCGGTGTTCATGGGTGGCAACCGCCTCGAACTGGTGGCAATGAAACGCCAGCTGGAAGCGGCGTTCGTCCGTAAACTCCATCTCGTCAAAGCCGACCTCGACAAATGGTGGTCCAATCAGGTGCAGTTGCGCGATGGCGGTAAGTGCGTCCTGTGCGGAAGCACGGACAAATGTGCCGCGCACCACTGGTACGTCAACGCCAGCCGCTCAAGGTTGGCCCGCTGGGCGATTCCCAACGGCGTGTGGCTCTGCTACGGCTGCCACATCCGTATCGCCCACGAGCGCCCAGACTACCGCACCTACCGCCGCTTCTACGAGCACGTTGCCGCCGACAAACCCAACGATGTCTCACGCAGACTCGACGCGAAAATCGAAACGCTCGCAAACACCGCGGCGACGGACTGGCTTGTCCGCAGGCTCTGGGTGGAGCATTGCGCCCCATGAACTACTACAACGAGATAGACCCCTTTGCCGCCGAGTGGTTGCGCCAACTCATCCGGTTGGGCGAACTGCCGGAGGGCGTGGTCGATGAGAGGAGTATCGAGGATGTCAGACCAACAGACCTTAACGGATTCAAACAATGCCACTTCTTTGCAGGCGTCGGCGGATTTCCCCTTGCTCTTCGGCGAGCCGGAGTCCCCGACGACCACCCCGTCTGGACCGGCTCATGCCCCTGTCAGGGCTGGTCGGACGCGGGTTTACAGAAAGGCTTTGAGGACGAGCGCGACCTCTGGCCCGCATTCTTCAACCTTATCATGGAGCGCAGACCTTCGTGCGCGATTGGCGAGCAGGTCGATGGAGCTATCCGCTTCGGCTGGTTCGACAGGCTATCAGACGACCTGGAAGCGATTGGCTACACCGTCGGGGCGGTTGTTATGGGAGCACACAGCGCGGGCGCACCGCACATCCGCCAGCGCCTCTACTGGTCCGCTCACAGGCTACCCCACCCCCAACACGATGGACACCCTCCCCCCGATGGACTACGGGACCCGCCTGAACCACCCCTCACGCCCCGGGCGCACGGTGTCCGGGAACCTGCGGGAGGTGGTGGTGCTGACGGGCTGGCGCACACCGATGGCGAGCGACGCGAAACAGCAGAAGGCGGAAGCCTTCGGGGAAGGCTCGAACCTGTTCCGCCAAGCCCCGCTCGCGGGCTACCCAACCCCGACGGCTTGCGACACGAGGGGGGTGGAGGCGCCGAACAAGGGGGGCAAACCCTACCTCTCGGCGGTGGTCATGCAGACGGCGGGCTGGAAGACACCCGCCGCTTGCGACGGGGAGGGGGGTGCGCTGGACATGATCCGGGACACCAACCCCCACTTCCCCCTGCGCGACATGGCGGCGATGTCGGGCTGGTCATCCCCGACGGCATCGGACGGCGAGGGCGGGACCAAGGCCCCGAAGGAAGAGAACACCTTCGGGCTGCGCCTGAGGGACGCCTCCCTGCTGGCGGGGACGTCAACGCATGGCGGAACGTTGTCGGAGCATATTGCCTCGATCATAAAGTCCGCCCGTTTGAACCCGGCATTCTCCCGCTGGTTGCAAGGCTTCCCCGTGGCATGGGACACGGCGGCGATCCTCGCTCACCGCAATATGCGAACAACACGGCGGAAGCCTTCGCCATGCGCCTCAAAGGATACGGCAACGCCATCAACATAGGCACCGCCACACTTTACATCAGGGCGTTAATCGAGGAGGGACTGTTATGTTCGGAGGTGACATTTAACGCTTTCGATGACGACGACGGCTGACCATGCCGTTATTACGGGTGTCCGCCACATTGCCGCTGAACCGTCTTGGGTTTGTTCCCCGAGGAAGGACGATAGCGGCGGACGCTGATTTAACGATTAGCCCTCGCCTACCGTGGTCTGAGAGGGCGGTATCACCCCTAATAGAACAGGCTGCCACGGCGCGGTAGGGAACAAGGGGATTTGGAGGTGCAATATGATAAACGTACCGAAGGTGCGGTTGGCGAAAAAGGAGAAGCGGGACATCGCACAGGACATCCTGTACGAAGCGCTCAGACGCAAGGCGGAGCTGGAGCGGGACGGCGACCCCCCCCACAAACCCGAAGGCGCATGGGTCCCCCCGCTGAACGTCCCCCGGCACAACCCCAACCCAACGCCGATGGCATGAAAGGCAACCAATGACGGATTTGTTTGGCAGAAGCGACGACGTTGAAACCGACAGGAACACCCAGCAGAACGTCACGCTCGGGCGCTTCCGCGCAGGCGACAGGGCGCCTCTGGATTTCTACGAGACGCCGCGGGAGGCTACCGAAGCCCTCATATACCACCACCCCTCACTGCTTGACAAGCCCATCCTTGAGCCTTGCGCCGGAAACGGGGCAATCAGCAGGGTTGTTCAGGAGTTTGCTGGCAAGGTGGAGTCATGGGACATCACGGAGCGTGAGTTCCCTCTGGACGGGGTGTGGAATTTCCTCTCGGAGGAGGGGAAAGAGGATGATGTCAACATCATCACCAACCCCCCATACGAACACGCCCTCCCGTTCATCCGCAAGTCCCTCGCCATGGTCCTTCCCGGAAACCACGTCTGCTTCCTGCTCCGGGTCCTGTTCCTTGAAGGCATTGAGCGGCGCAAGCTGTTCGACGAGCATCCCCCCGTCGAGGTCGCCGTGTTCTCCAAGCGCATCCATTTCCCCCGCGCATAGGGCGGGAACGCGGAAGGCTCAAATGCTATGTCATTCGCATGGTTCATCTGGCGCAAGGGCCATATGGGCAAAACAACCCTGACGTGGGTATAAATAAGTCAGAAGTCAGAGGTCAGAAGTAATAAGTACAATGCTTCGTGGACTAGACACTTATCACCTATTACTTATCACCTATCACTTCTGACTTCTGACCTCTGACCTCTGACTTCTGACTTATTACTTCTGACTTCTGACCTCTGACTTCTGACTTATTACTTATCGCCTATTACTTATTACTTATGGCCTACTACTTATACTGTCATTCCTTATCGCGGCCAGAATCATCGACATCTGCCGTATCTCGCCCCGTATCTCCCCGATCTGCCCGCTGATGGACTGGCGGATTGCCGCGGCATCCCTCAAATCCTCAGCCACCCGGTTCTCGATGCGCCGGATGTCCTCCTTATATTGCCGTATGAATTCGTTAAAGTCTGCCTTATCGACAAACGATTTCTTCATCTCCACGACTGTTTCGAGAGGGGGCGGGAGGGTTGTGGTTGACCTCGGCGTGTTTGTCGAGTAAATTTGCCCGAGGAACGTCAGTATGACGCCGACGGCGGCACTGCTAAGCCCAATCGTGATTTTTCCTTTCGCGCCTTCTTTCATCAGAATGCCCTCCTTCCATGTTTTTGGGGTGTGCAGCCACTCCCCCTCACACAATGCCGGCCTCCTTTTCAAGGCGCGGGCCGGCCGTCTTACCCTCCGCCCATGTGCGGATGATGACACGTGACGCTTGCGCAACCCCCGCTATGTCGGGGCCTGTCGCCCCGGCGCTGATCGCGTTGTTTGCCACCGCCACAATCTCATCCAAATGCTCCACCGTCTTCCTGATCCTCTCAAGCACAGATCCTGTGGTGCCTCCCTGCCCGTCACAGAGATATCGCTCAATGAGCTTATTGACGACATACGCGACAATCCGCTCGACCGGGATATACTTAACGATAAACGACACGATCACCTGCCACATCACGGCCTACTTTCCTTAACGGCTTGCGCCAACCCGTCCAACGTGAGCGTCATCAACCTCCCGGCACAATCCCGGTTTCCGCCGCTCGCCACAATGACATAAGGGTACGCGACAGTCTGCCCCGTCTGGCACGAGAACGCGACACGCAGGAGGGCGTCGTAATACGGGCTCTCCCCCTGTGTCGCGATCCTGATCGCCAGGCCCTCAACCTCCGTTGCCCCCGCGAGATTCTTTCTCAGCGTGTTGCATCTGGCGCAGAGGGGGCCGCAGATGATCCACACGGCATCCCCTTCCGGCAAGGCAACCTGCGCCGGCCCCGAAGGGCTTACGCCGCTGCCGCCCCCCAGGGCATTGCCGCCATTAACGCCACTGTTGCCGCCGGACGCGCCGCCTCCTAAGGCCATACCCTGCATCTGCGCCATGAGCGCCGCCACGCCGCCCATCATGTCGCCGATACCCTTGAACGTCTCCGCGAAGCCGCTGCCCTCCACCTTCGTGGCGGCGCTCTTCAAACCGGCACCCTCGGAACCCTTCGCCATATCAACGAACAGACCCTCGCCGGTCGATTGGAACACCTTGTCGCTCCAACCGGAGATAGACGTGGTGCCGCTCGCCAACGGCTTCCCGCCATCACTATACTGGGTGAACGTCGTCTTAATGGACGACGCGCAACCACTCAACACAACCGCCCCCAACAGCGGCAACATAACCCCCTTCATAACCCAATCTCCTTTCCAGTTTCCAGTTCCAAGTTTCGACGGCCCTCGAAACCTTAACCCCTTGACTCCTACTTCCTCACTCACTCCCACACCAGCCCCTCGATGCGGAGCTGCTTCACCTGCGAGACGGCCCGCGCCCTCCCGCCCTCAACCACAAGCCAGTGCGTCTGGACGCTCGCCGTCCTGCCGTCCGCGCGACGGATGACCGCCCTGTCCTTATCCACACGCACAACCTCATACTCAACCGCCTTGACCGCTTTACCCATAAATCCTCCTTTTTAGTTTCCACTTTCGAGTTTCGACAGCCATCGACTGCCATCGAAACCTTAACCCCTTAACCCCTAATTCCTCCGGAAATCATTTTCTCCAACCGAAGAGTTTGCCTACCTCTTCTTGCGTAAGAGCCCTCTTGAAAATCATCACGTCGCACCAGTCACGCCATGAATTCCTCAAATACATTGGCAAAACAGTAGGCACAAACGAATCACTGACAACACCAGCGTCAGATAACACGCCGTCAATGTAAAGCCTGATGACCCTATCCGAACCGACAACCTCGCCGACCGTCAGCGCTTTATGCGTCCAAACATTCAACGGGTCATCCTTTGCGTAATTGGATAAAAAATTGGGCGAGGTTAAGTCCACGGTCCCCGTGTTCCATCCGTACGCCCCGTTGGCCAGCGATGAATTAGATGAATCAACAAATATTCCGTAACGAAGAGAAAGACCGCCAACAGGTGTAAGGCCTCCTCCGTATACTAACAGTTCGGCGTACGACCCGGCAACGCCAGATTCCCCTTTCCGCGACCACCAGCAAAAAGACGTTTCTCTTTCATCCGAATTGACAGTTTCGGCGAGTAAGTTCATGTACGGGGCGGTTGTCACCATAATAGTGTTGGTGTCCGCGCATTTTCCATTCACGCCGCCATCGGAGAATGTCGCCGCCACCGCCTGCGTCAGGTGGAAACCATTACCACTACTATCCGTCAAATCCCCGTCGAACGCCCACCACACGAGCGGGTCTAGATCCAGCGGGTGGAATGCGCCCCCCCAGACTTTTTCCTCGCCGAGGTATGCCCCCACCGCCGCTTCACCGCCGACGTATAACCCCTTCCCCTCATTCATCCTCATAACAGTTTCCACTTTCGAGTTTCCAGTTTCGACAGACTTCGAGATTCCTAATTCCTAATCCCTAATTATTTCTCCTCACTCCTCCATCACGATGTACAGCGTCTCCGGGTCAGGCGGCGACAGGAGGGCGTACTCAGACTCCGTGAGCGAGACGATGCGCCTGATCTCCGCACTCTCTACCATCTCTTCGATGTCCGTCTTGTCCGCCTTCTCCGCAAGCCCAGACAGCGCACCGTCTGCGGTGCTCTGGGCATTGGCGGCGGCGCTCAACGCATTGGTGGCGGTTGTCTGCGCGTCCTCTGCCGTCGTCTGTGCCGCAGTGGCAGCGGAAACTGCACCGTCGGCGGTTGTCTGCGCAGTATCTGCTGCAACCTGCGCACCGTCAGCCGCCGCCTGCGCGGCTGCCGCGACCTGCTTGGCGTTGGCGGCGGCGCCCTCTGCGCCGGCCGCCATGTCCTGCGCCAGTAGCGCATACGCCTTCGCGGTGTCGGCGGCGCTCTGGGCGTTACCCACCGCAAGACGGATGTCCCCGTGGGTCCCGGCATCCTCATTGTGCGCCGAGACGGCGGCGGCGATGACCCCCAGCCAATCCTTCGAGGAGAACGGCAAGCCAACCCATCCCCCGCCGTCGAACGACCACAGGACGGACTCCCCTGCCGACGCGACAACTGCGATGTCCCCCACCTCCGCCCCGTCCGGCAATTCTGACGCCTCCGCATAGACCCCCCTGAACGTCCCGCCCAGTCCCCCGAACAACGTCCACAAGTCAGCGAGCGACTGGTTGACGGTCGTGCCCTCCGGGTCGTCTGGATCAGCCGGCGCTGTCCCGTCCATCAGCGCGATGTTGCTGTAGACATGCCAGTCCCCCTGCCCGACGCCCAGCTCGCCCGCGTCGGAGATGGCGCTGACCATGTACTTCCCCTGCCCGACGACTGCTGCGGACTGCGAGCCCACGCGCAGGGTATAGACCAAACGCTCCGCATCCCACACCGCGTCCCACCACACGGTCTTCCTGTTCATCAGCGCCACATAGAGCCGCGGCGCACTGGGCGGCTGCTGGGCGCCGCCCTCCCCCACGGGGCTGAACACACCCCCCGTGAACTCCATCGTGTGGGGGAACCCCTGCGGCACGCGGGTCGTGAAGAGACGCCCGTCCGCCAATGTCTGCCCCAACTGTATCCTCGTCGGTATCGCCATAACAAAACCCCTTTTTAGTTTCCGCTTTCCAGATTCCGACGGCCCCCGATGGCTCTCGACGGCCCTCGAAACCTTAACCCCTAACTCCTGATCGCGCCCCCATATTACAAACGCCCCTCCGCGAAATCAACAACGCGCCGTTCACTTGAACGGTTGCGGGATATCAATCGGCTCGTACCCCGGCATGTATCTCCAGTTGAACTGGGCGCGCGCGAAGAACCGTGACTCGACGGAAATCGTGAGCCCTGACCCTAGCGACTCGTGCGTCGCCGTCATCTGTGTCCTCAACCCCGTCACCGCGTCGGTGTGGTCGCTCGTCACCGTCCCTGTCATCGCCATACCCGCCGGAACCGTGAACGTCACCGCCGGGACCGTCACGCCGGACAGGTCCAGGTCTTGAACGGACGGGTTCGTGATTGCCTTTATCAGGATCGGCCGGTGTCCCGTGAGATCCCCGATCCCGACATCGCCTCCGTCAACCTCCCCCCACTGGAGGTTGAGATTCGGATTGCGCACCCACCATCCGATGACAGGTTGCCCTGCGCATTGCAGGTTGAAATCGCCGAACAGCGGCATCTTCCCGCCCTGCAGAAAATACTGCTCATTATCCCTCGGCGGATTCCCCTCCCAATAAAAAAGGGGAGTGCCCGGGATCAGCCTGACATCCAGCGTCATGTACACGTCAATCTGCTTGACATACCCGCTCGCGACGGCCCATTCGCCAGGCCATTCCAGCCGGACGCCCGGCGCGATCGTGCGCTGCTCGCGGATGTTCACACTCGCGAAACTCCTGTATGTGGTCTGGGTTGACGGAGAACCGCCCAAAGGCGTCTGGGTGACAGCCGTCGTCCCGCTGAACGCCGACAGATCGATACGCAAGAGCGCGGTTGATGCGCTTGCCGAACCCGACTGCAACGCCGCGAGCGCCTGGCCTATGGCGTTCGCCAGTGTGCCGCCCGGTTGGTTCGGGCCGTCATAGTTTCCATAGCGGTCATTCCCCACCAGATAATTCGCGACCGGCAGGGCACGGAAATTATAATGGAACTTCGGTGCCGCCAGCAGGTTCCAGACCGACATCACATCCTCGCCGAACATGACGTTGCTCCGCCACCCCCCGCCGAACCGGTCAGACGGCCCATGCGTGAACGAGTTGAACTTCGGCCCGAAGCGGGCGGGATATGCGCGATAAAGGCACGCCCCCTCTCCGGCAATCCCAACCCGTCTCCAGAATCCGTTCCCGGTGTTGATGTTACGGGTGTATGGCGCGGAAACCATGCGCCCGTCCTCATATAAGTCCCGATCGAGGATGGACGATTCAAATTCCCCGACATACCGTTCCATATACGAATTGCCGAAGGCCCAATAATCAAAAAGCCTCGGCTCGCCGTACAACGAAAGCGGTCCCGTATGCCCTCCCCAGGGCGCGGCGATCAGATCCTCAGGATTCACACCCACAACCATATCGCAACCGTTCATATATGCCGCGTTATCATCGAGCTCCTGATACTCCCCGGTTGTCCAAGGACATTCGTGGTTGAAGATTATATCTCTGTACATATCGGCAAACCTCATCATCACGCCAAAATCAAATTCCCCGTTCGTGATGAGATCCGGAAACATCGGCGTCAGGTTAGGGGTTTGGGACCTATACGTCGTGAGCACCCGAATCATCTCCCACGCCCTGCAGCACATCTCCGCCACATCGACGCCGTTGATCTGCCTCGGGAAGTTCTGCCCCACATGCCAGAACGGGATGTCCTGGCGAACCGAGCTATGAACGTTGAACGGGGTCGCCAAGCCCGTCGACTGCGAAACATAAGCCACCATCGCCATAACAAAACCCCTTTTTAGTTTCCAGTTTCCAGTTGTCGACTGCCCCCGATGGCTCTCGACGGCCCTCGAAACCTTAACCCCTTAACCCCTTGTCCCCTACACCCACCTCACGATGCTGATGAAGCGCAGGTCGAGCGTCACGTTCACAGCGCCGTTGACGGCCTCCACCTCATACAACGGCATCACCCACAGGTCATCCGCGCCCAGCGCAGGGTCCATATCCAGCGTGTAGGCGAACGTCGTCCCCCCGGCATTGATGATGTGGGCGTAGATGATGCCGCTTGACGGCGGGCTGATGCTCACGTCGGGCGCAACGTAAACGTCCGCCCCGTGCTGGATGCGGGCAAAGCCCACGGTGATCTGCCCCCCGCTGTTCGAGACGATCTCGAACGGGCGCGGCGGCGGGCGCAGGGCTGCCGGCTCGACCTTCTTGGCGGACACGAGCGCGTCATGCCCCTCCGACAGCCTCAGCACATACAGCAGGCGGAACAGCGGCGGCTGGCCCGCGCCCACCGTCACCGCATCCACATCCGGCGGGATGGCATACGCATAGATCGATGTCACCGCGTCCGGCGCGATCGGCTTGAGGAACGCCCCCTCCCCCGAGAAGCGCAGCCTGCCGACGTCCATCCCGCCGGCCGCCCAGTCGCCGTCCTCCTCCCACACCGGCTCCTTCAGCACGGCGACCCTCCCCCGGTACCACGCCACGAACATCCTGTCCTCAGCGTCGAGGTAGCTGCCGAGGCCGACCATCCTCGCCCCCTGGAACGCGCACGCGTCCAGCCCCCACACGTTCGTCCCGTCGGAGTCCTCCCCGGACCACCTGCCCTGAAAGTCCGTGTACCCGCGATAGACGAAGAGGGTCATCGACGGGACACCCCCCGACCTGAAGAAACGCGTGCTCAGCCCGAAATTGTGAAGGTTCCCCACCGGATACGAATACGCATACTCATCCTGATCGCCGCTCATAACCCCCCTTGTTAATTTCCACTTTTTAGTAACTAGTGCCAGTAACTAGTTTCGACAGCCCCCGACGGCTTTCGACTGCCCTCGAAACCTTAACCCCTTAACCCCTCACTCCTGTCCCCTCACCCCTCACCCACAAGGATTTTCCCCCTGCCCTCCGCGAGCGCCTTCAGGATGAACGCGATGGAGTCGTTCACCTCCCCGACGGAGGTGACGGGGATGAACAGCATATCATCCTTCGACGGCAGGTCCACCGGCTGCCCGTTACCGTCCAGCCACAGGCTCGGCACGCGCATCCCGTTGACCGGGCTGTTGGGGGCGAGCCCCCCCGTCTCCGGCGCGTTCACCTTGTCCGGGATGTGCAGGTGGTTGACGCTCTTGTTCGGCACATACTGCATGAAGCCCAGCCTGCGGTACTCCAGGTGCATCGTCACCCGGACGCATCTCACCGCCTTCGTCGCCGTCAGCGCCCCGTACCTGTTGAACGCGATTGCCGTGGAGGGCGGCGACGGCGACGGGTTCCGGTAGAACACCTCGTCCCTCAGGCGCCCGAACGGGTCGCGCGTGTTGTTCGGCCACCGCACCGAATAGTTGTGCCTGAAGCGGTCGATCGCGACGCCGACGCACTTCAGCGTGTGCTTCGGGAAGTCGAGCCCGACCGCGGTGATGTCCTCGTCATTCACCGTGCCGACCGTGTTTGTCCAGTTCTGGGACTCCTCCATCCAGTCGCTGTCCGGCTTGTCCCCTGCCGGGATCGCGCCCTCCCCGAACGTGAAGCCGAGCTCGCCCGGGTCGGTGTTCTCGATGTACGTCGTGCTGAGCTTAAACCGGCCGACCGGGATGTCGCGCCCCGGGATGTTCAGGATGGGCTCGCCGGACGTCAGCGTCGGGATGGTCAGCGACAGGCGCCCCTCTCCCGACGGGATTTCGCGGACGAGCTCCCCCTTCTCCTCCAGATCCCTCAGGTTGATCGGCACCTGATCGACGTACATCCCGAACACCCCCCCGTTGTCCTGCGCCAGCGAGAAGTCCCCGTCGAACGCCCACTCGAACCACGGGTGCGCCCCCGGGTCCGGCTTCAGCGCCGGCGGGTCCAGCTGCGTCTCCGTGCCCCCCCCGCCCTCGACCGCGAACCTCACCGCCGCGACATACGTCCCGTGCGCCTCACCCTCGGTGAACTCGATCTCATCAACCGGCACGGCGATGTCCGCCGCGATCTGGAACAGATCCCCGCGCTTCGGTATCGGGCACGCGGGGTTATAGGACAGGGAGGACAACGCCAGATAGATGCCGTTGCTGTAGGCCAGCCCGTCCGTCGGGAAACTGATCTCCTCAATCAGATACTTGATGTTCAGGCCGATCCCCGTCGCCTTATTGGCGAGCGTGAAAAGCCGCTCACCCGGCCTCGACAAACCCTGGCTCACCCGAAACACCCACCCGCCCGGAGCGGCATACTCACCTATCGCAGTTTCCCTTCCCATCGCAAAGCCCCTTTTTCAGTTTCCAGTTTCTAGTTTCGAGTTTCGAGTTTCCAGTTTCCAGTTTCTAGTTGTCGATTCGTATCGACCCGTCTCGATCCGGCTCGACAACTGGAAACTGGAAACTCGAAACTCCTACTTCCTAACTCCTCACTCCTAACTCATAACTCCTAACTCATAACTCCCCCGGCTCCTCGTTATACGCCAATTGCAGGTTGAGGTTTGTGACGGCCTGCTTGAACGTCTGCGCGACCGTATCCATCACCCCCATGCTGCCGCCGAACTGCGAGATGCTCTCCGTAAACTTCTCGAACACCTCCGGCTTAAGGTGCATCTCCTGTACAGTTTTGTTTATCTCATCCGCCTTGAGGCGGAAGTTGTTATCAAGCTCCGCTACCTTATCGCGCAGTATCTCGAACCCGTCGGCGGGTTCCGGGGCCAAGCCCTGCGCTATCGCGTTGTACGCCGCGCTCGAACCGACGGCCGAGAAATCCGCGCCCTGAGGGCCCGTGAGACCCGGAAACCATCTCACGAACTCGTTCGGGTTGAGCCTCCCGAGCTGTTCGGCTTTCTCCGCTATCGCGCCCTCGTCAAGGTAGGGCATCTCCTCCCGCACCCACGCCCGCCTCATCTCATCCGTCATCACCGGGAACTTCGGGATCATCGCCATCAGCCGGTCGATACGCTTTTCGGAGGCCTTCTCCTCATCCATCTGAGCCTCCGCCGCCAGAAGCTCCGGCGTCAGACCCATGAATGAAGTGATGTCAGACTGGGGACTCTTGTATTGAGCCAACCGACGCTGCGCCTCCTCCTCCACCCGCGCATCCATGTGTTCCGACATCGGGACCGGCCCTAAGAAACCCTGCTCCAACTGATACCTCGCGTCCTCTCTGAATTTCGGAAGGTCCCATGCCCCAACGGAACGCTCTGTGATTTCCCGATGCCAATCCTCCGGCCTATTGAACGTTGAGAATGTATAGTGCCCGGTTATGGGGTCGCGCTCCGGGTAGTAGCGTTTATTCACGTCCCTGTCAACCGCCTCACTGAACCGGCCGAGAAACGCCTGCGTCGGCGGCGGCTCGCCCCAGTGGTTCAAATAGGGGTCCAGATTCCCCGCCGTCTTCAGATGCTCCGTCATCGCAAGCACGCGGAACAGCGACTGCGGATCGTACGCGGCCTCATTCACGGCCTCCGTCGCGGTCTCATACGCCTCGGCGGCGCTCTTGAGCGATTTTGTCACCGCTTTCCCGAACAGCCTCACCAGCTGGTTAAACCCGCCGGGTTTCGCGAGCACCTTATCAAAGTTTGTGATTTTTTGAAGATAGTCGCTTTCGAGCAGCTGATTGATCATCTGTTTGATGCCGTCCCCCTTCATGTCGGGGTGCGCGTTTTTGAACTCCTCCGCCTGTGCCGGAGTCACCTCTTCCTTCAAAGCATACGCGAGCACATCATCGAGTGTGGCAGTACGATAATAATAGGCGTCCCCCATCATCTCATTGAGAATATACTTGTCTTTGGCCGCATCCCCTCCTTTGAAAGCGTATGGTGAATACCCGCGTTTTTTCCATTCAGGGATTTCAGTGGGGGGGAGACGACCGACCATCCTTTGCTGTTTGGCAAGTTCTTCAGTCCCTTTCCCGCCAGCGCCGACACGCCCCCAGAAATTGTCCCAAGACCTGCCGATTTTACCAAACGGCGTCTCTGCACCCACATTGGTTATGTCAGTCAACCCCCCCTCGCGTTTCCCTTCCCCGCCGCCTGCCGACGCCATACCTTTCGCAATGCTGCTGACGGCTGAGATTACTGCCGTAAGCGCCGCAATCGGGCCGACAACCCTCCCGACAGCCAGGCCAAACCCTTTCAATGCGGTTGCGGCCGTCGCCGCCCCTCCCACAACCGAAGCCATGGCGTTTGTGCCGGCACCCATGCCGCCGACACGAGCGGCGGCATACTGTGCGCCGTGTGTGCCGAGAAACGCCGCCTGATTGCCCCTCATGCTGTTCGACAAATTCAAATACTGCTCATAGGGGGTCGGAGCCTTTGCCAACAAACCGGATGTGAGAGCGGGGGTCCCAAGCGTTCCCATCCCGATGTTACCGACCCGCCTCATGGTATCATATCCCGATTTGCCATAGAGCAGATACTGCTGTCCGAGCGCCGTTCTTGCGACATCCATCTGCGCCGCTCTGGTGTGCATGAAACGGGCACCGGACATCATCGCATTACCCGCTTGTCTCTCCGCAACCTGCCGACCCATGTGCTGCAACGAAAGGTACGGCAAATAGATGTTCCCGCTTCCGGCCGCACCGGACCACAATTTTTGTTGAACCAATGCCGTGTTCGCCAGATTGGTCTGCTGTTGCGCCACTCTCAACGCGGCGGTACTTTTAGCGGCCGCGCTTTGGGCACTTGCGACCAACATCTGCGCCTGAGCCATTTGGCTGTAAGCATTCGGGTTGAAGCTGGTTGTGCCCCCCCACGACGAACCGGGGAACACCGACCCCCCCCTCGGAGCACCGGCATTCCTGAGCCGCTGCGCATTCAACTGCGCTTGCGCCATGGTCGCCGCATTGGCTGCATTTGGTTTGAACGCACCCCCGAATATCGGCGTACCGAAGGCAGTGCCCGTGAGCATGAGCCGGCTCATGCGGTACATCCCGGCGGCGACGACCGCTGTCGGGGCAAACAAGACGGCAGCCCGCAACATCGGGTTGATGGCCGACAGCACATCGAGCAGCTTGCCCAGGCCTGCGACAAACGTCTCCAGCACCGGGAGCGCCGCCTCGCCGAACTTCACCTGGAGGTTTTCCCACCGCTTCGCCAACCTCTCGCGCTTGAACTCGTACTGCTGCTCCCGTGTCCGCATGTACCGGTCAGTGAGCCCTTCCGTGTCACCCATCTCCTGATAGCGCATGGCACGCAGCGGCGCCCCGCCCCCCCGGATCGCCGACGTCATCACCTGCATCTCGCGCGACCCGTACCCGAGCCTGCCCAACTGTTCCGCCGACCCCCCCGTCATCTGCTGGAGCCCCAGCAGGTATTCCACAAGCCCCAGCTGGCGCAACGCGTCGGACGGCGTGTCAAACCCGCGCGACTTCCACTGCCGCATGAGCTCCATGCCTTGAAAACCGCCCCGCTGCCCCTGCATGGTGAGCAGGTTCGTCCGCTCATACGCGCGCCGCACGCCCGTCCCCGCGATGTTGCGCGAGACACCCCCCTGCGTGACGGTCGCGAGGACGGAAAGCAAATCCCTCAGCGTGTCCTCCGGGTTGGCGCCGGGCCGCTGCATCGAGCCCGCGACGGCAAGCGGGCGTGAAAGCACGTCAACCATCTGCCCCAGTTCCCACCGCCCGATGTTGCGCCCCTTCAGCATGATGTCCGAGACGGCGCCGCCACGGGACGGTTTGATGCCCAGCGCGTTATACACGACCGACAGCGAATCCGCCGCGTCCCGCATCCCGATCTCACCCCCGGACGCCGCCCTCAGGCGCCCCGCCGTGACGGCAATGTCCCTCATCTGCCTCGGCTGCGTGAACGTCGCCTGCGCCGCACGGTACATCGCCGTGGAGAACTCCTGCATCGACGTGGCCGACTGCACCGCCACATTGCGCATCGAATCGACAAGGGCGTTCATCGACCCGACGGTGCGCCCCGTGACGGTGCTGATGCGCACAAGCGTGTTCTCATACTGACGGAATGCCCGGTCCGCCCCGCCGATGGACGCCGCGACACCGTTCAAGGCGGATGTCACCCCGTAGAACGACATCGCCATCCCGGCCCCCGCCCCCATCATGGCCTGATTCATACCGGCGGCCGCCGCCCTCGTCGCCTGCTGGGCCTGCCGAAGTTCCGCCTGATATGCCCTCGCATTCAGCGTGAGCGTCGCGTAGAGACTGCCTATGTTCGCGCTTACGGCCATAACAAAAACCTCCGGGTTTTTTCAGTTAGGAGTTTCCAGTTTCTAGTTTCCAGTTTCTAGTTTCCAGTTTCTAGTTTCTAGTTTCTAGTTTCCAGTTTCTAGTTATCGATTCGTATCGACCCGTCTCGATCCGAATCGACAACTGGAAACTGGAAACTCCTACCTCCTCACTCCCGCCTCCTTCACCAGCTCCCCCATCCGGTGCCAATCGGCGTCCGGCCCGACCGGCTTGTCGCACACCTCGCCGAAATACAGCCCGTTCCGCATCACCTTACCCTCACGCCACAGCCGCTCGCGCTCCTTCGTGTTCCGCTTGGCCTGTTCCAGCGCGGCCCCGAACACCACCTTCTGCCCGACCGGATCGGCCGCCCGGCTGTCCGCAAAGAACTCCCGCATCATCTGCTGCGTCGGCGGCAGGCAATCCTTGAGCTTCGGCGTATGCCCCGGCTTCGACAACATGCCCCTGATCGCACAGATCAGCCATCCCGTCCGCAGGTCCTCCTGCAACGACCTCGAAAAGATCGTGTTCAGGTACACCCCCCACCCCATCAGCTCATCGGACGTCATCTCGTCCTGCACACGCTCGGCCGACCACCCCAACGCCTCAGCCACGCGATAGGTCAGGAGATAGCCCTCATCCCCCTTGAAATCGGGCAACCGCGTCGGGCACCTTATTCAGATTGGACTGGAACGCGCCGTAGGCCAGCATGAACCGCTGCGCGTCCGTGACCGTGAGGTTCGCCTCGATCTCCTCCACCGACGAGTTCTCATACAGCAGCTCGCCCTTACTGTTCGTCTGCTTGCGGAACATGACCGTGGCCGCAATCCTGACCGAAATCCCGTTGCTCCTGAGCTGGAAGTCCTCATAATCATTGAGGTACTGAAGCTCGGCAACCTTGTCGGTCTTGTCCTCCGGCTCATCCGGCGCCACCCCGAGAGGTTCGCGCAGAATGCGCAGCTCCTCAGCCAGCGCCCTCTGGATCGAGAAGGTGTCCTTCTTGAAATAATACGTGTCGCCACCGTACTGGACCGAATGCGGTTTCGCCCCCAACGTCCTCAGTACCGTAATCGCCTGCGGCACCACTTTCCCATCCCTCTCACTCATCATCCGTCTCCTTTTCGAGTAACTGGTAACTAGTTGCCAGTAACTAGTTTCGACAGCCCCCGATGGCTCTCGACGGCCCTCGAAACCTTAACCCCTCGACCCCTACTTCCTGACTCTCCCTACGCAGCCAGCGCCCCCCACATCGGCCCGATCTCCGATTTGCCGTCCGCGCTGGAATTCGTCACCGTCAGCGTCAGCGTCCCCGTCACGCGGTCCCCGTTCGTATACGTCCCGCCAGGCGTGGTCATGATCGCGACGCGGTACTGAAGCCACTCCATGAACGGACGCGCCTCGATGCGGGCAATGCCATGCTCGCCGATATGCTCCATCAGCTCCGTGTACACGGGCGTGGGGCACTCGATCGTGGCGGTGATCTGCCCCCCCTCGATGATGCGCGAGATACCCTGCGTCGCCCATTTCTGCTGGGCGAGCAAGACGGTACTGTACGATGTCGCCGAAAGGTCGGGCAACGTCAGGTCAATGACATCGAACCCGATGATCTCGCCGTCGTCCGGTTTGAAATGCAACGTGGTGCCGGACGGCTCTCGCACGTCACGGTTCGCGGAACCAATCGCCGTTCCGCTCATAGCCACAAAAACAGGATCACTCATAATCACTCCTTGCGCCAACGGCGCCTTTACGGTTTGTCGAAAACGTCAAGTTTCAGGCACCCCGCGCAAAGATTCAACAATCAGGGGGCAAAAGTTAGGAAGTAGGGGGTTTTAGTTTCCAGTTTCCAGTTGTCGACGGCCATCGACTGCCATCGAGATTCCTAATTCCTAATTCCTAATTCCCAATTAATCCATCACTCCCACTTCCACTCCCGATCCCTCGGCGTCAGGAGCCGCCGGAGCACCAGCAGCCGCTGCGTCTTCGCCTCGTCCCCGCTCACGCCCTTGCCCAGGCGCACCGGCTGCCCGAGCGTGTTCACGCTCAGCAGGAGCACATGCAGCGCGAACCCCTCCAGCACCTCATCCTTCCATGCGCACAGCTCGTTCACCGCCGCCGCCAGCGCCTCCGCGTTCTCCTCCGGCGACCCCCCGTAGGACACCACCGACACCACGTTCCGCTCGCACGACGGCCCTGACGACAGCGTCTTGAGCGGCCCCAGCCGCCGCGTCTCGTCATGCGCGTCGAAGATCACCACCGCCCGCCGCCCGGACGACACCACCGGGTCCCACTCCGTGTTGAAAAACAAATTCTCCCCCGGCTTGAACGCCGGGTTCTTCTCCCCCAAAAACCTCGCAAGCTGGCTCGCGCACGACGGGAGTATATAATCCCCATAGCTGACCCTTCCCATGCGCACGTTTTACCACCAGCGGCCCCCGTTTTCAACAACGCCGCCGATAAGTCAGAGGTCAGAAGTCAGAGGTGATAGGTGATAGGTAATAGGTGATAAGTCAGAGGTCAGAAGTAAGAGGCGATAGGTGATGAGTAATAGATGATAAGTCAGAGGTCAGAAGTAAGAGGCGATAAGTAATAAGTGCAATGCTCTGGAAACTTATCACCTATCACCTATCACTTATCACCTATTACTTCTGACCTCTGACTTCTGACTTATCACCTACTTACTTATCACCTACTTACTCATCCAAGCGGGCATATACCCACCGTTCGGATTGACGGCCAAACCGTACCTCTTCAGCTTTGCCGCCAACGCCTGTTTAGCCCGCTGTGGGCTGGCCGCCCGCACAGCGGCGGTTTTCTGACGGCTCGCAAGTTTGGCAAGCTGCCCACCGCCCCCGACGGAACCGATTCCGGCAATGGCGTTCTGAACGGCCTGCGAGTATATCGAAAGGACCAGCCCGTTCAGCTCCTGATCCTCGCCCCCGCCGGGTGCCTCCATCCACTTCGCCCGCTGTTGGGCGTCCTTCGGCCCCACAGGGGGCTCCAGCTCCGCCCCGTGACGCGCCTTCATGTCGTGATAGACGTGGCTGGCGTAACTGGTCTCCCAGCCGATCCTGACATCATAGATGCCCGAAGACGCCGCCTCACCCAGCGTGATGTCCTCCCCGATCGACACCCCGTCCCCCGCCTGTTCCGACAAATAGGGAAGGCCCGCCACATACACCCCCGCCTCCCTGACCCCCTCCTCCCC
>WRML01000004.1 GCA_009777165.1 Kiritimatiellota bacterium | reverse complement strand
CGTGAAGGCGGAGAACTGGTGGCGGAAGTCAGCTGAGCAAGGCCATGCGCTGTCGCAGTACGATCTGGGCCAGTGTTACGAGAAAGGCTGGGGTGTGGAACGGAATATGGCGTTGGCGGCCGAGTGGTATACGAAAGCCGCCGCGCAGGGTAATGAGTACGCCATCAAGCGGCTGAACGAGCTGAAAGGCGAGTAGCCCGGTAAATGGAGGAAAAAGTTATGGAATGCAAACAGAACGCGAACACGAAAACGTGCAACTGCACATACGCAGGATGCCCACGACGCGGCATTTGCTGCGACTGCCTGTCGTATCACCTTGCCAAACGCCAACTCCCGGCCTGCTGTTTCTCTGCCGACGCGGAGCGGACCTACGACCGTAGCTTCGCGCACTTCGCACGGCAGGTCAACGACGGGCAACGGTAGATTTTCGGATGTCGTCGCATTTCGCGAATGAAACGGATAAACGCCATTCGCGTCTGTTCGTGTCAGGCGATGCAAGAAAAACGGGGGTTGGTGATGTACGATTACGATATCATTGTCATTGGTGCGGGGCCGGGGGGGTACCCGGCGGCGATCCGCGCGGCGCAGCTTGGGAAGAAGACGGCGATTGTCGAGCAGGAGGCGTTCGGCGGGACGTGTCTCAACTGGGGGTGCATCCCGACCAAGGCACTGATCGCCTCTGCCGAACGTTACCACCAGGTGGCGACTGCCGAACGTTTTGGCGTGACCACCGCGGGCGTGTCGTTCGACTACGCGAGAATGGTCGCGCGGAAATGCGAGATTGTCGGGCGGCTGACGGGCGGTATCCAGGCACTCCTGAAGTCGAACGGTGTCGAAAGGGTTCACGGTACGGCGCGGTTCGGGGGACCGAACCGTATTTCCGTCGTGCAGTCCGATGGCGCGACGCGTTGGCTGAGTGCGGCCTCCATCCTCATTGCGACGGGGAGCGATTCGGCGATGCCGGGCTTTCTGCCAAAGGACAAGCGGGTGATGGACAGCCGCGCGTTCCTCGACCTCACGGTGCTCCCGGAGTCGCTGCTGATTCTCGGGGGGGGGGTTATCGGGTGTGAGTTTGCGTGTATGGCGGCGATGCTCGGCACGAAGGTCACCATCGTGGAGATGCTGGAGGATGTCGTGATGATGCTCGACCACGATGTGCGGCGTGTGTTGCGCCGGCGCATGGAGGCGCTCGGCATCACGGTGTTGACGGGGGCCCCCCTCGCGGATGTCGCGGTGAAGCGGGGGGGGGTGGCCGGCACGTTCAAGGGGCAGAAGCTGATGGGCGACGCGCTGCTCGTGGCGGTGGGACGCCGCCCGAACACCGCCACGCTTGGGCTTGATTGCGCGGGGGTGAACGTTGACGCGCGCGGCGCCATTCCCGTTGACGCGCAGGGACGCACAACCGTCGCATCGATTTTTGCGGTCGGCGATGTGGTAGCAGGCTCGCTTCAGCTTGCGCACGCGGCGACACAGCAGGGCGTGGCAGCGGCAGAGGCGGCGGCAGGGATGAGGTCAAACGTCGAGAAGACCTGCCCATCCTGCATTTTCACGTCGCCTGAAATCGGCCTGGTTGGTCTGACCGAGGCGAAGGCGCAGGAGCTCGGCAGGGCGGTGAACGTCGCGGTGTTCCCGTTCGCGGCGCTAGGCAAGGCGATGGCGGCAGGCGAGACGGACGGTTTTGTGAAATGGATTGCCGACCCGGTCACGGGGCAGTTGCTGGGGGCCCAGGCGATCGGGTGTCATGCCACGGAACTCATCTCCGAGGCGGCAACCGCGATCCGCAACGAGTGGACGGCCGATGAGATTGGACATTCGATCCATTGTCACCCGACGTTGTCAGAGTCGTGGATGGAAGCGGCGAATGTGTTGCATGGCGCATGTATTCATTTGCCGAAACGTTAATTGTTTTTTGGTTGTCCCACGTCTTTTTTCTGTTACATTTGAGTTGCCATCAAAACGGCGAAGGAGGGAGAAATGGCGAAGTTTAAAATCGCGGTGAACATGGAGTTCGTGCGGAGCGCGGACAAGGGTTTCGAGGCGGGCGTGAAAATCGCGGCGGAGCTGGGGTACAAATACATCGAGCCGATGGTACATACGGGCTGGGAGTTGTTGAGCGAGGTGCATTATTTCCATTCGTACTCGATGGAGCAGGACAACCTGCTGATGAAAGAAATCTGTGGTAAATATGGTGTGAAGGTCGCGAGTATCAGTGGGCACAGTCCGCTGATGCGTCCGGAGGCCGCCGTGCCGCGCCTGACCCGCGCCATCGAGCTGGCGGATGTCTGCGGGGCGCGTTTCGTGAACACGGATGAGATGGTCAAGCCGGACTGGATGAAGGATGCGTTCGCGCATGAGGTGATGCGCTACACGCTCACCCGCGCCGCGCAGTGCGCCGCGCGTCACAAGGTCTATGTGTGCATCGAGCCGCACGGCATCTATACGCGGACGTCCAAGGGTCTGCTGAAGATTGTGCGGCTGGTGGACTCGCCGTGGATTCAGGTGAACTGGGACACGGGCAACTCGTACCTCGCGGGCGCGGAGGATCCGTATGCCGGGCTGGAGGCGGTGCGCGATTACGTCTATCACGTCCATGCGAAGGACATTGACATGAAGCAGGGCGCGGCGGAGCGCGGCAAGGTGACGGGTACGCCCGTGGGGTGCGCGTGCGGCGACGGGGTGGTCGAGTGGGAGCGCGTGCTGAAAATCCTTTCGCCGCTCGACCGCGAGATTTTCCTGAGCGTCGAGTGCGGCACGATCGAACAGGCGGACAGGAGTATTTGTTTTTTGAGGAAGTTGTTGAAACGATAGGTCGATGGCATTCGAATCGAGTTGAATCGAGAAGCGTCGATTCGAATCGAATTGAGTAACTAAAAAAAGGAGGCATGGAGATGCGAGGGAAATGTATTGTTGGGGTTGCGTCGCTTGCGGCGGTGGTGGCGTGTGCGGAGTGGGACAAGTCGGTGGAGAACCAGCTCGCTTGGCAGCAGGAGGGCAAGGACGTGTGGCGTTTCCACTTCGACCCGAAGACGGAGAGCAAGCCGTACTTTGACTTGTCTGCGACAGGGGGGCCGTCGCTGACGTGGGCGCGTCCGGCGGATCATGTGTGGCACTACGGGCTGTGGTTCTCGTGGAAGTACATCAACGGCGTGAATTACTGGGAGGAGAAGAACGGAAAGTCGGACGGGACGACCCTCTGGGACACGCCGCAGATCGAGACCGCGTCGCACGGCAAGGCGTTCATCGAGATGAACCTCCAGTACCGTCCGCAGGGGGCGGCGGAGGACGCGACGGTGCTGAAGGAGAAGCGGACGGTCGCCATCATCGCGCCGTCGCTCAAGGACGGGTCGTACTTCATGGAGTGGACGCAGGAGTTCACCGCCTGTACGGAGGTGAAGCTCGACCGCACGCCCATCCCCGGCGAGCCGGATGGGAAGGATTGGGGGGGGTATGCCGGATTGTCCTTGCGCTTCGCGAAAGGGATGCAGGAGGTGGAGACGGTCGCGGCGGAGGTCGGGCGCGTCGAGCGCAACGCGGACAAGCGGCTCGACGTCACGGCCGCGGGGGTGGAGCAGAGCGGCGTGTTCGAGGGCGAGCCGTATGGTATCGCGATTCTCGCGCATCCGGAGAACCCGCGCAAGCCCGGGGACTGGTATCCGCTGGAGGGAGGCGACTTCAATTTCCTGAATGCGGCGTTCCTCCTGAAGGGGGCCCACACGCTCGCGAAAGACGAGACGATGACCTTGCGCTACCGCGTCCACGTCCACCCCGGGCGGTGGGACGCCCAACGGCTGAAGTCCTGCTGGACCGGGTGCCATCTGCCGCGTGATTGAAACCGGAGGTTTGATCATGGTCATCGAATGACGCGAATAAAACGAATAGAAAAACCATTCGCGAACATTCGCGCCATTCGATGACAAAATGAAACGGAGTTTTTTTTGTCAAGATTACAGGATGTTATGAGAATTTTTTTACCACAAAGGACACAAAGACAATATCACGTTTTTTCTTTGCGTCTCTGCACCTTTGCATCTTTGCGAGGGAAAAACCCTTTGTGTCCTTTGTGAAAACCTTTGTGTCCTTTGTGGTTAAAGAAAAAAAAGAAGAATGAAAATGAAACAGAACAGGCGTTCGTTTGTGAAGACGGCTATTGCGGCCGGTGCCGCGCCGTGGATTGTCCCGGCTGGGGTTGTGCGTGCGCAGGACGGCGTACCCGTGCCGTCGGAGCGTGTGACGTTCGCGCTCATCGGGTGCGGCAACATGGGGCCCGCCGGGATGCGGGAGGTGCTGAAGAACAAGGATGCGCAGGTCATCGCAACGTGCGACGTGTTCAAGGACCGCGCCGAAAACCACAAGAATGCGGTGGACGGGCATTATCAGACAAAGGGGTGCGCGGCGTATCAGGACTTCCGCGAGTTGCTAGCGCGTAAGGATCTCGATTGTGTGGAGATCGCCACGGGCGACCATTGGCACGTGCCGATGGCACTGCTTGCGATACGGGCGGGCAAGGATGTCTATGTCGAGAAGCCGCTCGGTACGGCGATGAAATGGGCGTGGGCCCTGCGCGAGGAGATCAACACGCGTAAGGCGGTGTTCCAGTTCGGGACGTGGCAACGGTCGGTCGGGCATTTCCGCAAGGCGTGCGAGCTTGTCCAGAACGGCGTGATCGGCAAGGTCCAGCGCGTCGAGGTGTGGAGCCACAGCATGGCGACGGATGTCGGCGGGATTTTCAACGAGGGCAGCGAGCTCCGCAAGTTCCATCAGGACACGAAAGAGGTCCCCCCCCCCGAGACGCTGGATTATGATTTGTGGCTGGGCCCCGCGCCCAAGAAGGCGTTCACCAACACGCGTGTGTCGCCCCACGGCATCTACCACATCAGCGACTACGCGCTCGGGTTCATCGCCGGGTGGGGGATTCACCCGCTCGACATCGCGCAGTGGGGGCTGGGCATGGATCTGTCCGCGCCCGTCTCGTACAAAGGCACGGGGCGTTTCCCTGACATCCCGGGGCTGTTCGACACGCTCGCCGTGTGGGACGTGGAATGCAAGTACGCCAATGGCGTGGAGATGCACTTCATGGACTGGTCCGTCGCCAAGCCTATCACTGAGAAGTACCGCCCCGACTGCGACCACGGCACGACGTTCTTCGGCGAGAAGGGGTGGGTCAGCGTGGACCGGGGGGCATTGCGCACGAGCGACAAGGAATGGCAAAAGATCGCGTTCGGCGAGAACGATGTCAGGCTGTACGCCAGCAAGGGCAACCAGTGGGACAACTTCATCCAATGCGTGAAGACCCGCGGACCGACGGTCAATCCGATCGAATCCGCCGTCAACGGCGATTTGATTTGCCACCTCTCCGACATCGCGATCCGTACTGGCCGCACCACCACTTGGGACCCGAAAGCCGAAGCCATCGTGAACGACGCAGCTGCGGAGAAGTTCCTTGACCGTACCCCGCGTGCGCCGTGGACGATTCGTGGTTAATGGTGAAACGGAAGTGATGGGGGGTATTGAATGAAACGAATGATTCGCATCAGTTCGTGTCATTCGGGGACACTACAAATAGGTGTCATTCGATGACCAACGAAACAAAATCGTACCCTCCCTGGATACGCGTTCGCATCGGGCATCCCGAGGCGTTGCAAGCAACGAAGGAACGCTTGCGTTCGCATGGACTGCACACGGTCTGCGAAGAGGCGTCTTGTCCGAACATCGGGCATTGCTGGGCAAAAGGGCACGCCACGCTCCTTATCCTCGGCGACCGCTGCACACGCGGCTGCCGTTTCTGCAATGTGGGCAGGCTCCCCCCCCTGCCGCCTGACCCAAGCGAGCCTGAACGCGTCGCGGCAGCAGTGGGAGGGGCTGGGCTGAAAGGGGTCGTCATCACCTCCGTCACGCGCGACGACCTCCCCGACGGTGGTGGGGGGCTATGGGCAGAGACCATCCGAGCGGTACGTCGGGGGGGGGCGGCAGAGGCGAATGCCCCGCGAGCCCTTGGGGGGGGGGGGATCCACATCGAGGTGCTGGTTCCGGACTTCAAGGGGGCTCCCCAAGCGATCGACAGGGTCATCCGGGAACGCCCCGATGTGTTCGGACACAATCTCGAAACGGTACCAAGGCTCTATCCGCATTTGAGGGGGGGGGCACACCTCGATGTGCCAACCGTTGTGGCGGACTACGCACGGTCACTGAGGGTGTTGCGCCGCGCCTCTGACGCGGGGCTGGTCACGAAGACCAGCCTGATGCTCGGGCTCGGCGAGACCATGGGGGAGGTCGAGGATGTCATGCGTGACGCGCGGGGGGCCGGGTGCAGCATTTTCTTTGCCGGGCAGTATCTCCAGCCCTCCCCCCGCCATGCGCCTGTTGCCCGCTACGTCGAACCGGAAGAATTTAACGCTCTCCGTGACAAAGCCTACGCGCTCGGTTTCACCCACGTCGCCAGCGCCCCCCTCGTGCGCAGCTCGTACATCGGCTGATCACGCGGGGCTTACACGCCGCTGTAGGCGGCGAACCCGCCGTCAATCGGGACGACGACGCCAGTGACGAATCCTGCCGCCTCGCCCGAGACGAGCCAGAGTAATGCGCCGAGCAGGTCGTCCGGCTCGCCGAATTTACCCATGGGGGTGTGCGAGAGGATTTTCTCCGAGCGCGGCGTGAGCGAGCCGTCCGGGTTCGTCAGGAGGGCGCGGTTCTGGTCGGTCAGGAAAAAACCCGGCGCGATGGCATTGACGCGGATGCCCGCCTTCGCCATGTGCACCGCCATCCATTGCGTGAAATTGCTGATCGCCGCTTTCGCCGCGCTGTACGCAGGAATCTTCGTGAGCGGACGGAACGCATTCATCGAGGAGACGTTGATGACGCTGCCCGACCGTTTCAGTGCCATCTGTTTGGTGAATGCCTGACTCGGTAGCAGCGTGCCGAGGACATTCAGGTTGAACACGAACTCGATGCCCTTGGGGTCGAGGTCGTAGAACGTCACGAAATCGCGGTTCGCGTTGAGCAGGTCATCCGGGTTCAGGTACTCCATGGCGGTCGTGCCTTTGGGATGGTTCCCCCCCGCGCCATTGACGAGGATCGAGACAGGCCCGAGTGCCTTCTCAATTTCCGCATTCGCGGCTTCGAGGCTTTCCTTCTCCAGTACATTACACGTGACGGCAAGCGCATTCCCGCCTGCCGCAGCAATCTCATCCGCCACCCGTTGCGCGGCCTCGATTTTCAAATCCGCCACGGCGACCGCCGCGCCGCACTCCGCCAGCGCCTTTGCCATTGCACTGCACAGTACCCCCCCACCACCCGTGACAACCGCCACTTGGCCACTCAACTCAACCTTAAACGGAACTGACATACGACCTTCCTTTCTGAAGAACTTTTCGATTGCTCGACCGTTCGAACGTCCCTCACTCCCACTCGACCGTGGCGGGGGGTTTGGACGTGATGTCGAAGAGGACGCGGTTGATGCCGGGAACCTCGTTGACAATGCGGTTGGAGATGCGGTTGAGCGTGTCGTACGGCACGCGCGTCCAGTCCACCGCTCGGCCGTCGGCGTTATCCACACAACGCACGACGCAGACGCGCTCGTAGGTACGCTTGCTGTCGCGGATACCCAAGGCCTTCACC
Source organism: Kiritimatiellota bacterium (assembly GCA_009777165.1). Lineage (GTDB taxonomy): Bacteria > Verrucomicrobiota > Kiritimatiellia > RFP12 > UBA1067 > WRJS01. The sequence continues at coordinate 13,442 of WRML01000004.1, read as the reverse complement.
GGCAACAGGATTGCGAAGCATTTCCAGATGTCCTTGTACATCGCGAGCTTGCGCATTTCCGCCTTCACACGCACGTCAATCTGTTGGAGCAACTGAACGTTCTCGGCGGTGACCTCGCCCGAGATGCGGATGGCAAGCCCAGGCCACGAGAACGGCTGGCGGTCAATGAGTTCGTCGTCAATGCCCAGCACACGCCCCACGGCGCGGACCTCGTCTTTGAACAAATCGCGGAGCGGCTCGACAATCTCAAAATCCGCCTTCACCTCGTCTGGCAACCCGATGGCGTGGACAACCTGCGCGGGGTCTTTCGAGAGGCACACGCCGTCAGCGATGTCGGAGTAGATTGTCCCTTGCGCGAGGAACTTGCAGTTGCCGAATTTCTTCGCCTCCTCGGCAAACACCTCGATGAACTCACGCCCGATGATGTGGCGTTTCTCCTCGGGGTCAGTGACACCCGTCAGCGCGGTATAAAAACGTTCGGCAGCAGGCACGATATTCAGGGTGATACCCAGCTTCGTACGCAAACGCTCTTCGACCTGCCTCACCTCGTTGAAGCGCAGAAGCCCGCTGTCAACGAAAAGACAGTGCAACCGTTCACCGATGGCCTTGTGCAGCAGCACGGCGGCGACCACGGAATCCACGCCGCCGCTAAGCCCGAGGATGACGCGCTCGTCGCCGATTTGTTGCTTCAGCGCCTCGACCGTCGTGTCCGCCCACGTGGAGAGTTTCCAGTTGCCCGTGCAACCGCAAACGGAGGAGAGGAAATTGCGGAGGACCTTGTCGCCGTTCTGCGTGTAGGCGACTTCCGGGTGGAACTGCAAACCATAGAAATTCCGTGCCTCATCACGCATCGCCACGATCGGGCATTCCAGCGACCGCGCACACACCTTGAATCCCGGTGGCAGCACGTCAACGCTGTCCCCATGGCTCATCCACACATCGAAATCCAACGTGATGCCGACGAACAGGCGCGCGCCGTGAACCGCCGCGACGCGCTCAAACCCGTATGCCTGCGTTTCTCCGGGGTTGACCGTTCCCCCCAACATCTTGGCCATCAGCTGCATCCCGTAGCAGATCCCGAGGACAGGGATGCCGAGTTCGAACAGCGCGGGGTCGCACAGCAACGCGCCTTTCACGGAGATGCTGTCGGGGCCTCCCGACAAGATGATGCCGTCGGGCTTTTTTGCGCGTAGCACCTCAGCGGCCGTGTCGAAGCGCAGGATTTCCGAGTAAACCTGCTGTGCGCGCACGCGCTGCGCGATAAGTTGAGTGTACTGTGAACCAAAATCCAGAATCGCAATCCATTTTCGTTGCATAAAAACGCCCTTTCTTTCCGCGAATAAAAAGATTTAGCATAGCGAGATTAAATGCGTTTTGAAAGCAAAAAATCCTCTGTACCCCAAAATTGGGGTACAGAGGATTTTTGGGGTGACGATGGAACGTGACAGACGCATTTCTTCATACGTCATTTGGCATTAACACCATCATCCGCCTCGTAGGTATTTTCGTTGCCGTGTGACAACCCATTCGCCCGCGAGGTTACAAAGGAAACTGAAAAAGAGCAGGCTCAACCCCATCGCGAAAAGAACACTGTAATGCGCCGAGCCTGTCATCTGGTCTGCCTCGCCCATGTCGCCCGCAATCGTCGCGGTCAATGTGCGGATGGGCAAGAGCAGGTTGTAGAACGGCTTGGGTATCTGTGCCGCATTGCCTGATGCCATCCACACCACCATCGTCTCGCCCAGCGCGCGCATGACCCCGAGCAGCACCGCCGAGAAAATTCCGCTGAATGACGCAGGGATTACGACCTTAACCAGTGTCTCCGCCCGCGTCGCGCCTATGGCATAGCTGCCCTCGCGCAACTCGCGCCCACTCGCCTGAAGCGCATCCTCCGACACGCTCACAATCGTCGGTAAAGCCATCACCGCCAAGATAATCGAGGCGTTGAGCGCATTCACGCCGCTTGACGCACCGAGGTGATCTTGCATGAACGGTGCCAGCACCACCAACGCGAAAAAACCATACACCACAGACGGGATTGCCGCCAGCATCTCGAGGATGGGCTTGAGGAGTTGCCGCACGTTGAACGGTAGCAAATCGCTCATGCATACCGCCGCCAAAATCCCTGGCGGCACGGCGATGATCACTGCCGTGATGGTCACGATGAAACTCCCCGTGAACAGTGCCAACGCCCCGAACTGCGGCGAATCGCTCGTCGGGTACCATGCGTTTGTTGTGAAGAACGACACCGCCCCGCACTCGCGGAAAAACGGCATTGCGTCCCGCGCGATGAAAAAGATAATCGCCAGCACCGCCACCGCCGCGACGGACGTGACCGCAAACAGGAGTGCAGATCCGATCCACGCTGTCACCTTGCGCCGCCGCCGCGTCGCCACCGTCAGGACAATCTGTTCATGCGCAAAGTTCATATTTTTTTGTCGCACACAAAGGCACAAAGGACACAAAGGCAATGTTCTAAATTTTTTCTCGCAGAGACGCAGAGGCGCAGCGAAAAGAGTTAGACAAATAAATCCTGATAATCCTATCAAAAAAGCGTAACATTGCCTTTGTGTCCTTTGTGCCTTTGTATGAGAATAAGGAACATTTACTTTTTCTCCACTGGCACGAACCCGATTTCCTCAATGATTTCGCGTCCTTTCTCGGAATGGATCAACCCGAGGAATTTCACCGCGCATGACCCCTCCTTCGGTTCACCGTTGGTGAACATATAGAGGTCGCGGGAAATGGGATAGGTCTTGTCAAGGACGGTCTTCACGGATGGCGCGATGCCGTTAATCTCCAGTGCCTTCACGGAACGGTCAACGAAACCCAACCCCGCATAGCCGATTGCGCCTTTTGTCGCCTGGACACGCTGGCGAATGGCACCGTTGCTACCGACATACTCTGCGCTCTCGCAGATTTTCTCCTCTTTCAGCACCAACTCCTTGAACGTCTCGAACGTCCCACTGTTCGTGTCACGGCTAATGACCACAATCTTCAGATCCGGGCCGTCTACATTTTTCCAATTGGTGATTTTCCCCGCGTAGATGTCGCGAAGCTGATCAACCGTCAACCCTTTTATCTTGTTCGACGGGTGGACGATAATCGGGAGTGCGTCATGCGCCACAACGTGCGTGACGGGTTTGACCCCTTTCTCCTCCATTGCCTTTCGCTCGGCGTCCTTGAGGTCACGCGAGAGGTTCGCGATGTCGCACGTCCCATTCAAAAGTGCCTTCGCGCCGTTACCGCTACCCGACTCACTCACCGTGATGGTCACACCCGGGTTCTGGCGCATATAATATTCCGCGAATGCCTTCGCGATCGGACCGACCGTCGTGGATCCATCCAGCACCAGCTTATCCTGCGCCTGTGCGCACACGCTTCCGAGAATAATCCCCGCCACCATCATTTGCGTCTTCATCATAACAACCCTTTTCTGCTCCAACCCGAAATGGGTTCGGATGCGAGGAATTAAACTATGGGACGGTTAGGGAATTATCATGGTCATGTTAAATTTTCGTTAATCTATTCTTTTCGCGTGTGAAATCGAACAATTCGCGCAATTTGCACAATTTGCGTCATTTACTGGGAAGCCATCGCGGGGACGATGGGCAAATACGAAAATGGAGGAAAGGCCGGGCTTCTCGTCATCGGGAGTGTCCTCGATCCCGTCATTGAGGAGACGCGGGGGCTTTCGTGGGGAGACCAGAAAATGATCACGCAGGATGCAGGGGGACATTACAGGGGAAACGGTTCAACGCCCTGAACGGCAAGACCATCCGCAAGCGGCACCCCACATCCCTTTCTGGGTTTGGTGAAAGGAAACAAATTCAGGAGTTGAAACGTCACCGAAAAGGGTCTATACTATGGGCTTATGAAAAAATTCGATTATCTTTTTTTGGGTGCTTTCCTTTTTTGGCATGTGGCGGTTCCCGCCGCACCGTCGTTTCAGGCGGATAAGAACCTGCCGAGCCTCGGGTTGAAGATGCGGGTGTTGGGGAACGCCAATCCCGAGCCGCTGCCGCCGCCGAAGGTCCATTCCTACACGGTGACGCGAGGGGAGGAAAAGACGTCATATGACGCCTTCAGCGTGCGTGAGTTGTGGTACGCCTCGCAACACGCGGGGCAGTGGCGGGATGCGGCCGGGAACAGCATGATCGTCGCGCAGCCGACCGTGCAGCTGCCGAAGATAGACCGGCAGTTCGGCGACGCGGATCACGTCACGCGTGATACCTACGAGAAGGTGGTGAAGACATCGGAGGGGGCGTTGGGCGCGGCCTCCAGCGAGGAGGCGTTGTCGGCGTGGGTGGCATCGTTCACGGGCACCGCGCCTACGGGTGTCGAGAAACTGCGGACCGGGCAGAACTTGAGCCTGACGGACGCGCTCTTTTTCCCGTCGCCAGACACGAAGACGCTGGCGTGGGTGTTCCGCGTGAAGGTGCGCACCCCGGGGGGGCAGGTTAAGCCGTCGGGCTGGTACGCGACGGTGCTTCAGGTGAATGATGGCTCGCCGCCGCAAAAGGTGCGGCAGGAGTTTGAGGCGCAGTTCTTCAAGGGCGTGGCGGCGGTCTCCCCGACGGCGGCAACCCCCGTCAACGCCCCGAAGCGGGCGGCCGGCCAGCCGGGGAACCCTCCGCCCGTTGACGGCTCCTCCATCTCTGGGCGCGACGATGCGATCAAGAGCATCGAGAATATGGAGGGCTGGTGGTACGCCGAGGCGGCGAACTACATTTTCCTGTCGAACATCAAGGGTGCGGCGGGGAAGTCGCTGATCAGGGATTTACAGAACACTCTCCCAACGCTGCGGCAGGGGTTCGCGAAAACCGTCGAGCCGTTCAGCGACAAGGAGGAGGTGAACGTGGTCCGTATCTTTGAATCGAAAGAAGCCTATGCGAACTATGTGGGGGAGGGGATGGAATGGAGTGCCGGGTGCTGGGTGCCGTCACGTCGCGAGTTGTGCATCCTGTCGCAGGGCGCGCAGGGCACGGACAAGGCGGAGAAGGAGCGCACGGTGGTGATTGTACGGCATGAGGCGTTCCACCAGTACCTGTTTTATGCGTCGGGCGGTATTCAGGACGCGGTCTGGTACAACGAGGGCCACGCCTGTTTCTTTGAGGCAGCGGAGATTGACGCGCAGAAACGCGTTGAGGTCAAGGAGTCGCACCAGAAACGGACATTGATGAACAACTTGGACGCGGCGGTGGACAATATCGCGTTCATCCTGAAGGCCAACCATGCACAATTCTACGCGGGCGACGAGAAGACGCGCAACCTGAATTACGCGACCGCCTGGGGCCTGGTCTATTTCCTCCACTGCGGCACATCCTCCGGGAAGCCCACCGCGTACGCGAACATCCTCACGAAATACCGTACGGCACTGAAAGAGACGAAGAACGCCGAAACCGCCACGCAGCAAGCATTCGAGGACACTGACATGAAGGCGTTCCAGGCGGCGTTCCTCGACTTCTGGCGCAAGGGGGGGACCTCAAAGCGTTTCAGGGTCAATTGAAAAGGCTTTCGGCCTTTGGCGTGAGTGCGCCCTCGAAAACAATGGAGATTCCAACATGACCCAATTACAAGCCGCCCTTGACGGGCTCACGACGGATGCCATGCGTCGCGTGGCAGATGATGAGCGTGTGGGCGTTGATCACGTGCGCGAGGCAATCGCGAGGGGTCACGCCGTGATTCCGCTGAACCCGGCTCACGCCCATGCACGCCCGAAAGGGGTGGGGAGGCTGTTCGCCACGAAGGTGAACGCGAACCTCGGGCGTTCCCCCACGCGCTCGGGTAAGGGAGATGAACTCGACAAGCTGCGCGTCGCGCTGGATGCCGGCGCGGATTTCGCGATGGACCTGAGCGTGGGCACGGACGTGCGCGTGATTCGCCAGGGGATGCTCGATGCGTCCCCGGTCCCCCTCGGCACCGTCCCCGTCTACGAGACGGTCTCGCGCCAGGAGGGGGACGTGCCGGAGATGAACCCCGATCTCCTGCTGCAGGTCATCCGCGAACAGGCTGAACAGGGGGTTGACTTCATGACGCTTCACGCCGGACTCCTGCGCGCGCACGTGGGCATGGCGATGGGACGCATCATGGGCATCGTCAGCCGGGGGGGGGCCATCATGGCGGAGTGGATGGTCAGAAACAACGCCGAGAACCCCCTCTACATGCGTTGGGACGAGGTGATGGACATTTTGGTCCGGCACGATGTGACCGTCTCGCTCGGCGACGGCCTGCGCCCGGGGTGTCTCGCGGACGCGAGCGACACCGCGCAGTTCGCCGAGCTGGATGTGCTGGGCGAGCTTGTGGGGCGATGCCGCAGACGGGGGGTACAGGTGATGGTCGAGGGCCCCGGTCATGTGCCGTTCAACCAAATTCAAATGAACATGGAACGCCAGCAGAGTGTCTGCGACGGTGCGCCGTTTTATGTGCTGGGGCCTGTCGTGACCGACATCGCGCCCGGCTACGACCACATCACCTCCTGCATCGGCGCGACCGCTGCGGCGTGTTATGGCGCGTCGTTGCTGTGTTACGTCACGCCTGCCGAACACCTCGGGCTACCCGACGCCGAGGAGGTGCATCAGGGGATGATCGCCTACAAGATCGCCGCGCACGCCGGGGATGTCGCGCGGGGATTGCCGGGGGCTCGAGACCGTGACGATGCCATCTCGCGTGCGCGTGCGGCGTTCGACTGGGAGAAGCAGTTCGAGACCGCGCTCGATCCGCAACGCGCCCGCGCCCGGTGGCTCGCGACACGCGCCTGCCACGGCGATCCCACCGACGATCACTGCTCCATGTGCGGCCAAGCGTTTTGCGCCATGCGTACCACACGCCGTATCCGCGAGATCCGTTAACAAGGTAAGGGAACAAATGGCAGAACGCACGACAAAACGCTTCAAACTCACGATCGCTTACGACGGCACGATGTACCACGGGTGGCAGGTGCAGGCCAAGCACCGCACGGTCCAGCAGGCGGTGGAACATGCGATTCAGGAGATCGTCAAGCATCCTGTCCGTGTACAGGGTAGCGGGCGCACGGATCAGGGAGTCCATGCGCGGGGGCAGGTCGCGCACGTGGACGTGGTCAGCCACATGGGGTCGAAATCACTGCTGAACGCGCTGAACGCCCGGTTACCGACTGACATCCGCATTCTGAAAGCCGTGCGGAAGAAGGGTTTTTTCCACGCCCGCAAATCCGCAATCAGCAAGGAATACCGCTACTTCGTGTGGAACGGAGAGCTGGCACTGCCTGACAAGCGGCTCTACATGGCACACATCCACCAGCCCTTGGACTTGGCGGTCCTGCGGGACGCCGCCAAACGTTTCGTGGGACGGTACGACTTCGCCTCGTTTGTGGCGAACCCCAGCCGAGAGGTCTTCTCCACGGTACGCACGGTGACCGATTTCACCGTGACGCGCAAGGGCAGGGAGTTCTGTTTCCGTGTGCGCGGCGAGGGGTTCCTCTACAAGCAGGTGCGCAGCATGGTCGGCTTCCTACTCCGTGTCGGGGTGGGGGGAGAACCCCCCGAGGCCATCACGGAACTCCTGGATACCCATCTGCCGCGCACGGAGCGCGTCCCCTCCGCCACGCCCAATGGCCTCTTCCTCTGGAGGGTATGGTACAAGGGGAAAAAACAGGACTGAGCGTTGATCGCAATTTATAGTGAAATCACTTTTAAAGCATACCGTAACAACATCCCGTTAGGGATGTAAGAATGGAACACTTTTAATGTGAATTCACTATAACGTGTCATTGACACATTCGGTAATAGGGCTGAAAGACCGTAGATGGCTATAGGCAGGGGGAATTTTTTGCAGTCCTATGGAGTGCGGTGGCTTGCCACCGCTTTCTGTCGTGGGGGCTTGCCCCCACACATCGGCGACCCAAAAGGGGCGCCTCCTATTATCCCCGTACGGCGGCTGTATGTGTCCCCGCACGGGGGGAACCCCCCGTGACGGAAAGCGGCTGCGAGCCGCCGCACTCCAGAGGTTGCGCCTTCCCGGCAGTAGGACTTGAGACGGGGGGCGGTTCATTCTTCATTCCTGATTTCCTCACACACCCCACCCGTCGCGGCACTGGCGGCGGACGAAGGCGTTGGCCTCGTCGCAGTTGGTGACCTTCATGGCGGCGCCGTCCCACTGCAGCTTGCGGTCGGGGAAGCGCACGGCGAGGTTGCCCATCAGGATCATCTCCGCGAGGGGGCCCGCCTGGTCGAAGTTGGAGCAGGCCGGTTTGGAGGGGTCCTTGCAGGCGCGTAGCCAGTCGCGTTCGTGGCCGCCCATGCCGCCGGGGATGCGCTCGAGGGTCTTGGGGGGCTGCTTGAATTCTTTCATCGCGGTCTCGGGGATGAGGCGCGGGCTCTGGCCGTAGCAGCCGACCATGATGATGCCCTTGTCGCCGATGAACAGTACGCCGCCGTCGGAGTCGCCCATCTTGCGGCCCTCCTCCAGCACCTCGGGGCGGCGCGGCATGAGGCCGCCGTCCCACCACGTGAGGCGGACGGGGGGGAAGCCCTCACGCGCGGGGTACTGATAGCGCACGATGCTGGAGCGCGGGAACTGCTCGTTGCGCGGCGCGTCGTATTTCCAGAGGCTCTTCCAGAAGGTGGAGATGTTGGCCTCGACGTGCTCGGGGAAGCCGAGCTTGAGCGCGAAAAAGACGCAGTCCACGATGTGGCAGCCGAGGTCACCGAGCGAGCCGGTGCCGAAATCCGCCCACGCGCGCCACAGGCCGTAATGGTAGTAGCGGCTGTAGGGGCGGCCCGCGGCGGGGCCGAGCCACTTGTCCCAGTCCATGCCCGGGGGGGGGGTGTCGGGGGTGAACCAGTCCTTCTCGGTGATGAAGCGGTCGGGGTCGGCCTCGCCGGGGAGGGGGACGTAGCGGTAAGGGGGGATGGGCGACTGGCCGGGCTGTCCGACCCCCGGCTTGCCGATCTCCACGCCTTGGGGCCAGACGGGGCGGTTGGTCCAGGCCTCGACCTCGCGGACGTCGCCGATGGCCCCGGCGGCGATCCACTCGGCGACGAGGCGGGTGCCCTCGTCGGAGCGGCCCTGGTTGCCCATCTGCGTGGCGACCTTGTTGGCACGGGCGACCTCGGTCATCTTGCGCGCCTCGTAGACGGAGTACGCCATGGGCTTCTGGACGTAGACGTGCTTGCCGAGGCTCATGCAGTCAATGGCGATCTTGGCGTGGGTGTGGTCGGGGGTGGCGATGACGACGGCGTCGATCTCCTTGGCCTGCTTGTCGAGCATCTCGCGGTAGTCGATGTACGTCTTGGCGCCGGGCCATCTGCCGAGGGCCCCTTTGGCGTAGTTCTGGGGATCCACGTCGCAGAGCGCGACGATGTTCTCGCCGGCCTCTGCGCAGGCGTTGACGTTGTTCTGCCCCATCCCCCCCACGCCGATGCCCGCGACGTTGAGCTTGCCGCTCGGGGGGGTCTGCCCGTTGAGTCCGAGGATGTACCCCGGGACAACCTGGAACGCCGCCGTCGCCAACGCCGAGTTGCGCAGAAGCGACCGGCGGGAAAGTTTACGAGACGCGATACCGTTGACAACCTGTTTGATAACCTGCTCTTTCATGTATCCTCCTTGAGATGAGATGATAGCCATTATGGGCGTGTGCGGGCGGGAAGTCAACACGGAAGTGTCAACGGTAGGCGTTGCGCGAAGGCGTTGCTAAACTTCGGGTTGTTGCCCGCAATCACGATTGTGGCTTCGCCTTTGATGGGTGTGGTGTCAAATTGGGGAATCAGTTCGGAGAGGAAACCGCGCACCACGCGTTCGTGGGCTTTGGTGAGTTCGATACAGACGGCGGCTTCGCGGTCGCCCAGAACTTCTGAGGCGGCGTTGAGCGCGGCCCCAATACGGAATGGGGACTCAAAGCAAATCAGCGTGTGCGGCAAGTCTTTCTCTTCCTCAAAAAAGCGGCGTAATGCTCCAGGCTTGCGGGGGGGGAACCCCTTGAACGTGTAGCTGGAGGTGGAGAGTCCGGACATCAGTAACGCGACATCAACAGCGGATACGCCGGGGATGACATCGTACGGGAGTTGCGCTTGCGCGGCACGGCGGATGAGACGGTACCCGGGGTCACTGATGCCGGGGTAACCGCCGTCGGAGCAGAGGACGACATTCCTGCCCGATTGCGCGGCGTGGATGATGCGTTCCGCGACGCGATCCTCGTTGCCTTGACGGTAGGAGATCAGTTCGGGGCGCGGAATGTCGAATGCGCTGAGCAATGCCCATGTGCGCCGCGTGTCCTCGCAGGCGATGAGGTCTGCGGCGTTGAGCGCGTCCAATGCGCGTGGGCTTAGATCCGAGAGGTTGCCGATGGGAGTTGCCACAATGTGCAGCATTTCTGTAGCTCCTGTGTCAGAACGTGTTTGAGGACATCAAGCCCGTAGCCGGTCTGTGCGGAAACGGGAATCGCGTGCGGATATTTTTCGGTGACATGCAGGAGTGCCGTGTCCGCTGTGCCGCGGTCGCACTTGTTCAGCACCAGCACGTGCGGCACATCGTGAGCCCCGATTTCACGGAGCGTCTTGTAGCATACGCGGATATGGTCATCCACGCGCGGGTACGCGGCATCCACGACAACCATGAGCAGGTCGGCCTGCACCGCGACATCGAGGGTAGACTTGAACGAAGCGACGAGCCCGTGCGGGAGGTTTCGGATGAACCCGACGGTGTCGGTGAGCAGCAGCTTGCGTGTTTTCTCGATCCATACGAGACGCGTCTTGGTGTCGAGCGTCGCGAAGAGGCGGTCGTCCACGTATGCGTCCGAGCCCGCGAGCGCGTTGAGCAAGGTTGACTTGCCAGCGTTGGTATACCCGACCATCGAGACGGCCGGCATCTCACGTTTGTCCCTGCGGTTGGAGGAGGTACGGCGCGCCTGGAGATTCGCCAACCTCTTGCGGAGTTCAGAGATGCGCCGGCGGATTGGGGCGTTACGGAGGTGCAGATGGCTTTCCCCGGGGCCCTTCATGCCGATGCCGCCTTTGAAACGCTGCTGCTCCTGAAGCACAGGGATACGCGAGAGTTGGAATTCAAGCTGCGCAAGCTCGACCTGCATTTGCGCCTCGGCGGAACATGCACGCCGGGCGAAAATCTCAAGGATGACCTCTGTGCGGTCCATGATGCGGATGCCCTTCAACGCACGCGCCAGGTTGTAGACTTGTATCGCATTGAGAGGATTGTCGAAGATGACGGTATTCGCGTGCTCCTCTTCGACGAGTCCGTTCAAGTCTACGACCTTACCCGAACCGAACATCGTCCCGCCGTCGGGTTTCTCGCGGTTCTGCGTGATTTGCCCGGCAATCTCGAACCCTGCCGTATCCGCTAGCCGACCGAGTTCCAACAGGGAGTCTGCCGATTCCGAAGGGTCATGCCGTGCGGTCACAAGCTGTGCCAGCACCGCGCGCTCGACCTGCTGTGTGTCATACAGTTTCATGTTACCCCTAAAAGGGCGATGCCCTGCTCGGGGTAGAACAAAACAAACCCATCCCCCTCTCGCTCGACACATGCCGCGAATGAACACGTTGACATACCAATCCTCCAGTTGAGGGAAAAGTATAGGCGGGTTGTCTGCGGGAGTCAACACGGAAAGCCATGGGCAATCAAAAAGGAAAAAAAGAGATGTCCATGTGTCCCGATTCATGCTTTAATATCCATCTTCATTCGGGAGAGTTAGAAATGCAGTTTTACAATAGTCTGTCGCGTAGGAAGGAGGCGTTTACGCCAATCGAGCCGGGACACGTCCGGATGTACACCTGTGGGCCGACGGTCTATCACTTCGCGCACATCGGGAATTTCAGGGCATACACGTTCGAGGATCTCTTGAGACGCGTCTTGATCTTTAACGGTTGTCGCGTGACGCAGGTGATGAACGTGACGGACGTGGACGATAAAACAATCCGTGGCGCGGCAGCGGCAGGCGTGCCGCTGAAAACGTTTACCGCACCGTTCGTCCAAGCATTCTACGACGACCTCAACGCACTCAATATCCAGCCCGCCGAACGTTACCCTGCGGCAACAGACCACGTCTCGGAAATGATTGCGTTGGTGCAACGGTTGTTCGACAAGGGGCTGGCGTATCAGTCGGATGACGGCTCGGTCTATTTCAGCGTGTCGAAGCTGCCGGGGTACGGCAAGCTGGCGCATCTTGACCGCGAGAACCTGCGCATGGGCGCGCGCGTGGCGAATGACGAGTATGAGAAAGAAAGTTACGGTGATTTCGCGCTGTGGAAGGCGTATGAAGCCTCGGACGGCGACGTGGTCTGGGATTCGCCGTGGGGGCGGGGCCGGCCGGGGTGGCACCTCGAATGTTCCGCAATGGCGATGACGTACCTGGGCGACACGTTCGACATCCACACGGGCGGCATTGACAACCTGTTCCCGCACCACGAGAACGAAATCGCGCAGACCGAGGGCGCGACAGGAAAACCGTTTGTCAACCTCTGGATGCACTGCGCCCACCTGCGTGTGAATGGCGAGAAGATGTCCAAGTCACTCGGGAATTTTTTCACCCTGCGCGATCTTCTCGAAAAGGGCTATACCGGGCGCGAGATCCGTTATGTGCTGATTAACGGTCATTACCGCCAGTCGCTCAACTTCACGTTCGACGCGCTGGACGCGGCGCGGAACTCCTTGGCGCGGATTGACGAGTGCGTGGATGCGCTCCGTGAACACAGTTCTAAAGTTCTAAATTGCGAAAGTTCTAAAGTTCCTTCGGAAGCCGCGCCAGACGGCGCGGACGCGCATAACTTTAGAACTTTAGAGCTTCAGAACTTTAGAACTGCGTTCACAGACGCTGTCAACGACGACCTGAACATCCCAGAAGCGTTTGCCGCGCTCTTTGCGCTGGTGCGCGAGAGCAACAGCGCGCTGCACCGTGGCGAGCTGAGTCCCGAAGAGGCGGCGGCAGTGTTGACGTTGTTTGACGAGATGGACACCGTGCTGGGGGTGATTCGCTTCAGGCGCGATGCGGGGGATGATGCGATCCCAGCGGAGATTACTGCGCTGGTCGCGGCTCGTACTTCCGCCCGAGCCGCGAAGAACTGGGCGGAGTCCGACCGTCTGCGTGACGAACTCGCCGCCAAAGGCTGGGAAGTGCGCGACTCGAAAGAGGGACAAAAAGTGAAGGCCATTGGGAATCACTCATAGGTATAGGTAATTCAGTTGAAACCCATTCCATTTTTTACCACAATGGACACAATGGTTTTCACAATAGTCACGAAGGAGACAAAAGGAAATCGTGTCCATTGTGTATTCCTTTGCGTCTATTGTGGTTAAAAAGCGTATCGCGACAACATCTCGTCAAGGGATGTCAGAATGGAACACGTTTATAGTGAAATCACTTTTAAAGCATACCGTAACAACATCCCGTTAGGGATGTTTCTTTCGGTAGAAGAGAACGCAAAAAAAATCATGGCATCCCATCGGGATGCCTC
>WRML01000003.1 GCA_009777165.1 Kiritimatiellota bacterium | reverse complement strand
GCCCCCCGAAAGCCCCGGGCTCCGGGCCGTCGGTGGCCCGCTCTACCCGCCGCTGCCGGACAAATGGGCGCATGAGCCACCCGCGGCCCGCAACGTGGGGGCCCCGCCCCCCCCCCCGCCCTCGTCCGTCAACCCGGTGGTGGATGCGCGGCTCGACGCCATCGTCGCCCGGGCCCTGTGCTTCAAACGGGAGGAACGTTACCATGACGCCAGCGAGATGCTCGCCGACCTCGAAACGTGGACCTCCGCGCCGCCCAAGAATGCCAAGGATATGGCAGACGGGACGGTGTCCTCGAAACACTTGTCGGCGGACCCCCTCGTGGAGAGCCAGCCGCTGTCCCAAGGTTCGGCGGAGAAACTGGTGGAGGAGGCCTTCGCGCTCGCGGACCAAGACCGCCTGGACGACGCGGCCGACCGTATGGAAGAAGCATGGCGGATGTGGCCCGCCCTCAAAGAGCATTACGCGCTGGAGGTGCAGGCTTGGCGTAACGGCATCAATACGCGCTAACACAGGACAGCAACATGCCAAAAAACGACATTGACAGCACCAGCAGCAGCGCGGCATTGACCGGCCCGGCCGCCCTCTTAGCAACGGGCCCCATGAGCCTGTACACCCTCAACGGATTCCGCGTCCTGGGGTGCCCCGTGGACGCCACGGACATCGAGCTGCAGGAGGAGCACAACAAGCTCGATGCCTACGCGAGCCTGGGCAAGGGGCGTGTCGGTGAGGTCTACACCGCCGCCTTCCGCCTCCAGCCCCCCCCCTCCGAAAGGCAGCTCGACCACGCCCTCAACCGCCTGATGAACGACGGCGAGCAACGGGCGCACGACGAGTTCTTCTGGTTCTGGCCCCGCGACATCGGCCGGGACGACAAGGGCCTCGCCGCCATCGCGGGGGGGGACGAGAAGAACACCCTGGCCGTTTGGCAGAAATGGGAGCAGGAGCCGGATGCGCGGGTGCGCGCCATCGCCTGCCACAACCTCGCAGCGGCCCACCTGCTCCGCGCGATCGAGTACACCGCCAGTCACCTCGCGGGCACGCCCCAAAAGGGTGACGCGCAGATGAAGTCCGCATGGGAAAACGCGGGCGAGAAATGGGAAAAGGTCGCCGACGACAGGCACGTCTGGGAGGAGACCGAAAGGCGCGTCTTGTCCAAGGGCGACCCCTCCCTGACCGCCGACGTTGCCCGGCACCTCCAAACCAACCTGTGCAAGACGCTTGCCGCCATCCGTGGCGACATCGCTGAGCGTTACGCCCAAAAGGCTCTGTGGGACTGGGCGAAACTCCACATTGATGCCATCGCCACAGGTCCCGGCTACCGCGAGGTCGCCCGGACGGTCACCAAGCCCGTCCGCGAACGTCTCGAAGCGGCGCGTTCCCAGACGGAGTCTTACGCCTCCGCGCAGGACAAAAACACAAAGAAACAGGCCTTCGGCAAAGCGGACGATTTCCTCCACGACGACTTCGCAAAAAAGGCGAGACCTGTGCTGGATCTGTTTTACACGGGCGACGACGAGCTCGAAAAGGAAAAGGCAAACATCTACGACAAGGTCGCGGGCACGGTCTGCGACTGTTGCATCGCCACCGCTAACGCCAAGCAAGAGGCGAAAGAGGACCTTGACGGCATCGCCGAGTCCATCCTCATGCTTCTGGACTTGACCTTTGATATTGCCACCGATCCGAAGCTCATGGAGCGCATCATCAAGAACATGGATGCGTTGAAAGGTACCATCGTGGATCCCGTTCTCAAGGAGGTCGCGGAAGTGATGAACGGTGTCGCGAAATCCAAGGAGCCATCCTCCGTTCGCTTCCGCAAGCTGCAGTCGGAGCGTCCGATGCTGAGGGTATGGGCGGTGGCGAACCCCGGGCACCGGGAGCGTAACGACATCCTGAAGGCGTTCGCCATGCTGGAGCGCAACCTGTCCGTGGACATCGTGAACACGGAGAACGATCTCGACCTCGCCATCACCGCCATCCAGTGCGCCATCGAGGACACGCCGGACGACACTGACAAAATACGTTTCCAAGGCGATTGGGAGGAACTGAAAAAAATCAGAGATACACGCGAGAACAATAAAGACATCAACGAGCTGATCGGGCTCATCAACCGGCTGTCCGAACGCGAGGGAGACGCGCTCGGACGCTTCAGGGAGCTGATCCACGCCTGGGAGAAATTCCACGACTGGGCTGACGCACATCCCAGACATGAGCAGTGCCGCCCCCTGATGACGGCACTCGCGAGGCTGGAATGGTCGCTGGGTGAAGACATCAGTGTGGCCGGATGGAAAATGATGCCCGAACGCAACCCCGAAGAGAGCTACTCCTTTGACCCCCCACCTGAAGCCCAAGAGTTATGGGATATCGGGTGCTTTGCGATGCGGCTCGCCATCGACGACACCCCGGATCACCGCGACAGGGAAAAATTCCAAGGCGACCTCCTCCAACTCTTCAAAGGATTTTCTTATCTTGCAAAAGTCGTTCCCACACCGGTGGTGGGAGACAAGTCATACTACACCGCCAAAGCGGAAAGCGATCAACAGGCCAGCGTCTTACGCTCAATCGGGAACCGCCTGGGAATCAATGTGACGCATTTCCTCATCCGTACCCGTAACTATCCGATCAGCCGTTCCGCCCCGGCGGCCGAGCAGGTGGCAAGGCGGCTCCCCATGGCGCTCACATGCGGCATCACCCTGCTCCTCCTCACGCTGATGTTCTGGCACAAGTACCCGTCGGCATGGTGGTGGTGCATCCCGTCGGCGGGGCTTGTCCTCGGGGCATTCATTCCGTACCGAAAAGGATTCGTGCAGACCAGCGTTGTTTACTGGATCGTGACGTTCCTGATCGGGGGCGTGATCGCCATACACGACGCTTCCGTTGCCGAAGACAATGCTTGGGGGGGGTGGTGGACGGCACCGTGGGTGCCCATTGTGTGGGGGCCCCTCGTCTACTCCATTTTTGCTCTGGTTTCCCGCGTGTTTAAATGGCTTAAGGAAATGACGGCCCCCCTCCCACCCCCACGATATTAACGAATCTCATGGAGAAGCAAAATGGCAAAAAACGATTTTGACAGCACCAGCAGCAGCGCGGCATTGACCGGCCCGGCCGCCCTCTTGGCAGCGGGCCCCATGAGCCTGTACACCCTCAACGGATTCCGTGTCCTGGGGTGCCCCGTGGACGCCACGGACATTGAGCTGCAGGAGGAGCACAACAAGCTCGATGCCTACGCGGGTTTGGGCAAGGGGCGTGTCGGTGAGGTCTACACGGCCGCCTTCCGCCTCCAGCCCCCCCCCTCCGCAAGGCAGCTCGACCACGCCCTCAACCGCCTGATGAACGACGGCGAGCAACGGGCGCATGACGAATTCTTCTGGTTCTGGCCCCGCGACATCGGCCGGGACGACGAGGGCCTCGCCGCCATCGCGGATGGGGACGAGGACGAGGCCCTGCGCGTCTGGCGGGAATGGGAGCAGGAGCCGGACGCGCGGGTACGCGCCATCGCCCGCCACAACCTCGCCGCGGCCTACCTGCTCCGCGCGATCGAGTACACCGCCAGCCATCTCGCGGGCACGCCCCAAAAGGGTGACGCGCAGATGAAGTCCGCATGGAAAAACGCGGGCGATAAATGGGAAAAGGTCGCCGACGACAGGCACGTCTGGGAGGAGACCGAAAGGCGTGTCCTGTCCAAGGGTGACCCCTCCCTGACCGCCGACGTTGCCCGGCACATCCAAGCCAACCTACGTAAGACGCTTGCCGCCATCCGTGGCGACATCGCCGAGCGTTACGCCCAAAAGGCCCTGTGGGACTGGGCGAAACTCCATATTGACGTCATCATCAAGTGGGGTCTCGTCTACCGCGAGGTCGCCCGGACGGTCACCAAGCCCGTCCGCGACCGCCTCGAAGCGGCGCGTTCCCAGGCGGAATCCTACGCCTCCGAGCAGGACAAAAACAGGAAGAAACTGGCGTTCGGCAAAGCGGACGATTTCCTCCGCGACGATTTCGAAAAAAAGGCGAGACCTGTGCTGGACCTGTTTTACGCGGGCGACAGCGAGCTCGAAAAGGAAAAGGCAAACATCTACGACAAGGCCGCAGACACGGTCTGCGATTGCTGCGTCGCCACCGCCAACGCCAGACAGGAAGTTGGCGAACTCTCCGTCAACTTGCGCATGTCCATCGCCGCGCTCTTGGACAAGGCGCTTGCGATTGCCACCGACCCGGAGCTCCGGGAACGCATCATGAAAAACAGGGATGCGCTGAAGGGCACTCCCGTACAAACGGGTGGTGACCGCGACGACGACTCTGAACTCCTCGAATTGGCGATCATCTTCAAGCGCATTTCGGACAGCAACGACCCTCCTGATGTCCGCTTCAAAGAACTCGACAGGGTACGCGGACGGTTCAAGCAGTGGGCAGCCGCGCATCCGGGGCACGCCATGCGCGTCCCCATAATGACGCAGTTCGCCAGGCTGGAGCGCGGCCTGTCCGTGGAGATGTTCAACAAAGGCAATCCGATGGCCCGTGAATCCTCCTATTCAAGCGGCGGGCATGCCGAGGGGATACGCCTTATCACCTTGGCGCACACGGCGTTAACACAGGCCATCGAAGACACGCCGGACGCGGACGACAAAAAGAAATTCGAGAACGATCTCGACACGGTCCTTGCGCAACTAACAGACCTCAGCCCTTTCCTCAAAAATCTGAAGAAAGATCAGAGGAAAGGGACGAGGGGGGGGGAAACCAAACGCCCCAACCCCCTGATGAAGCCTGACCTGATCGGTTGCCTGATCACCATCATCGCGATTATCGTGGGGATTGTCAAAGGATGCACTTAAAACGCCACGGTCTGGTTGACGGTCGCCCCCCCTGTTTCGTCTCTCTTATTTGAAAGGATGATACCATGAAGAAAAAAACGCAGAAACATCCGCACACGCCGATGACCTCATCCGCGGACGTGCGACGCCAACAGGCACACGCGCTCGGCGCAATCCCGAGTTACCCGTATCCACCCCCGCCCCTGCCCGGCTATTCCGCCGCGCCGTTGCCGCAGGTCACCGCGCCGCCGCAACCGCAGCGGCCGGATGTGCGCCCGGACGAGAACACCTTCGTGGAGGCCATTCGGAAAATCGCCGCCTCCGCATGGCGGCTCAAGGGCATCGCCTTCATGCCGGGCACGGACGATCCCGCCGATGGGCTTGACCCCAAGCAGCTCAAAGACCTCTGTTTCCATCTGGGGCGCCTGTACAATTCGCTCGGGATGCTGGGCGTGACCGTGCTGGACTTTACGGGTCAGCCTTTCCATGCGGGGATGCCGGTCAAGGTCGTCTCCGCAAAACCCGTCCCCGGGCTGGACGAGGAGGTTGTCGAGCAGACCCTCCAGCCCACGCTGAAATTCACCAAGACAGGCGAATGCTATCCCGGCGAGGTCATCACGCTGAAACCCGAGGAGGAGGAGCCCGCGGCGCCGGAAGCAACGGCATCGGAAACCGAGCCGTCCCCCCCCGCTACGGAGGCGACGGACGAACCGCCGCCCGCAATGCTGCCTGATCCCCCCCCACCAGCGACGGGCAAGCCCGCGCACCCGAAAGTCAAAAAGCCGCACCGGCCGAACCGCAAACACCGTTAAGGCACAACCATCACGTTTTCAACCCACACAAACCCACGAAAGGAAACACCCATGTCATCTCGAATGACGATTGGATTCGCAACCGACCTCGGCACCACCAACAGCATCATCGCGTTCTGCGACGGGCAAACGGTCCAGGTCTTCCAAAACAACTTCGCGCAGGACACCACGCCCAGCGCGGTGTCCATCAACAAGGTCAGGAACACCGGCGAATTGATTACCAACGTCGGTACCCCGGCGAAGAACAGTTATTATCAGGGCAAGGATGCCGCGCTCGAGTTCAAGCGCGAGATGGGCGGCAACATGAAATTCGCCTTCCGAAAGGCGGGGATCGAACGCACACCGGTGGAGCTTTCCGCCGAGGTTCTCAAAGCGCTGCGCGGCGATGTCCAGCGTACCACTGGCGAGGTGCCGTACGCGATGGTCATCACGGTTCCGGCGGTGTTCCCGCAATCGGCCTGCGATGCCACCAAACGCGCGGCTGAGCTGGCGGGCTTCACGCAAGTGCTGCTGCTGCAGGAACCCGTCGCCGCCGCCGTGGCCTACAGCCACCAGAAGCAGATTGCCGACCTCCAGTATTGGCTGGTGTTCGATTTCGGCGGCGGCACGTTTGATGCCGCCCTCCTTCAGGCGCGCAGGGGGGCGTTCACGGTCAGGAACCATCAGGGCGACAATTTCCTCGGTGGCGCGGAGATTGACTGGGATTTGCTCGAACAAGTGGTCATCCCGCAGCTAACCAAAGACTATACCCTGCCAGGGTTTAAGCGCGGTGCGAAACAATGGGAGCACCAATTGCGCCTACTCAAATATGTGGTCGAACAGGCCAAAATCATGTTGAGCGGGCAGGAGAGCGTTACCCTTCAAGGGCCGGTCTTCACCGACAAGGACGACAACGAGGTGGATTACTCGACGATTACCCTGACGCGTGCTGATGTCCGCAAAATCGCCCGCCCGCACATTGACAAGGCCGTGGCGTACTGCAAACAGCTGCTTGCCGACTCCAAGCTGACCCCCGGCGACCTGTCCAAGGTAATCCTCGTCGGCGGGCCAACCCAGGCACCTTATTTCCGCCAGATCCTGAGCGATTATTTTGGCAAGAACAAAGAGGGCGAGGACCTCATTGACTTCTCGCAGAACCCCATGACGGTGGTGGCGCGCGGGGCAGCGATCTACGCTTCCCAGAAAAAATGTACCCCGCCTACGGGGGGTGAACAAGGCGTGTATGACATTGTATGGAAAAGCTACGAACCCACAGGGATGTCCGCCTCCCCGCTGGTGTCCGGGAAACTCTCCTCCAAAGACACCACGGATTTCAGCGGCTGGCGCATCGAGTTCATCAACACGACCACCGATGTCCGCAGCGGGGCGGTCACGTGCGAGGCGAACGGCCAGTTCGTCGCCACACTCCACGCGCAGCGCGACAAGCCCGGCGTACTCAACCTCTTCAGGATTGAGCTCAAAGACGCGACGGGCATGCTTCGGGAAACGACAATCCGGGAAATCCCCTACACCATCAGCCCGCCCGTCAGCCTCTCCGTCATCAATTCCCTCGGCATCGCCCTCGCCGACAACACGGTCGAGGTCGCCTATCGGAAAGGCGAGGTGCTACCCGAAAAACCGCAGGCAAGGCAGCTACGGAGAGACTCCGGCGGCGTCTTCCGGACAACCTGCGAAATACGGAAAGGCGACGCGACAACGCGCTTGCGCGTGGCGGTGGTTGAAGGCGAGGAAACATACGCCGACCTCAACCGGGTCATCGGCGAAATCGTCGTTGACGGAACGATGGTGACGGGCAACCTGCCCGTCCAGTCCGAGGTGGAAATCTCCCTGAAAATGGACACGAACCGGTGCCTTTTCCTGAATGTCTACATCCCGAGCCTGAACTACAACCCAGGTGAGAAGGAGCTTTCGCTGGAAACCCAGATGAATCCCAAGGAGATGGGCTTGCGGGAAAAATACGCCCAGCAATTGCAACGCGCCAAGGATGCCGTCAACGCACTGCAGGATGCCGGGGTAGACAGGAATGACCGTCTGCTGTCCGCACTGATGGATGAGGTGTCCGGCTGGAAATCGTCCACCCAGCACCGGGCGATCGAGGAGAAGATTGACATCGCGGAACGTGGGGGCGACGGCAGCGTCCCTGCCGCCGCACAGGCGGACCAGCTGATCCGCGTATTCATGAAAAAAATCTACGAACTGGAAGACAGCCTCAAACTCCCGCAAGCGATTAAGGAGGCGGCACAGGCGATCCACGAGGCGGAACACAAGCTGATGACCGTCGGCGCGACGCTGCCGCCCCAGATGCGGATTGGCTTCCAGCAGGCGCTGGAGCAAGCCGGCACATCGCTGGATGCGTTCAGGGCGAAAGCCAGGAACGCCGACTCCGCTGAGCAAAAGGCGGCACTCCTCGAGGAACTTGAGAAAGTGAAGTCCAACGCAATCCAAATCCTGTTTTATGTGGGTGCCCCCCTCATCTACAAGGAGCTGTGCGGGATGGAGCACGAGGCAACGGACCTCAACGCCTATCGGCAGGCCAAACACCAGGGGGCCGAGGCACTGGCCAACGGAGACATCCAAGCACTCGTTCAGGCCAACCAGCGGATGATCAGCCTCTTGCGCAGACCGCCGCCGACGACGGCAGGGGGCCATGTGCAGTGATGCCTTTCGGGAAACGCAAGCCATGGCAACGAATCCACCTGACATGATACCCGACCGGCGCGACGTGACGTTGTTTGTTGACCGCCTGACGCTGGCGCGCGCGAGCGCGCTGGCGCAGGCGGGCGACCTCATCGCCGCCCGCGGTGTCCTCATGGAGGACAAGACCTTTCTGGGGAGCTCGCCCCAGGCGTGCGACCTCATGGCGCGGATCTGGTTCCGGCTGGGGGACCTCCCCACCGCAGGAATGTGGTGGGGCGAGGCGGACTACCTGGCGCGGGGCGCCGAGCCGTACTATTCGACGCGCCTCGTCTTCGAGGATTACGCCCGCTGGCGGAAACACCGGCACCACGCGCTCTCCAGCGTTTGGGCCCGGCGCAAAGCGCGGCGCCTTCTCCGCAAGCCGCTCGCCCACGGCGCGAGGGCATGGTCCACCGTTACGCGGGCGGCAACGCGCATCCTCCCGCTCCTGAAAAGATGCGTAGCGAAACTGACCCGTACCCCCCAAAAAACGAAATGAAAACCGCACGAAAAAAAACCGACGGTACCACCGGCCCCTCGCGTACCCGAAAGGGGAGGGGGGACTGGCAACCTGTCGTCATTGACATGACCCACGGGGCGCTCGGGCTTCCCGCCGCCGGCGAGGAAAAGGAGTGGGTGGAGCGGGTCTTCCTGCCCGTCCAGCGCGAGCTGGGCGTATGGATACGGGACGGGGCGTTCCCGTCGGGCTTGGCGGAAATGCCGTCGCTGTTCCCGTACGGCGGCGTGTCGACGGGTAAGTCTGCACGCTTCGATACGGGGGACACCCCCCTGTGGTTCATGGGCGACGTGCACGGGGATTTCCTCGCCCTGCTGCTCGCCGCCAACCTCGCGCACGACTACGACCATTCGCTCCCCGTTTCCAAGGGGGGGGTGGCGAAATCCGATCCGACCCGGCTGTTCTTCCTCGGCGACCTGATTGACGAGGGCCCCCACGCGGCGGAGGTCATGGCCTGGCTGCTGGCCACCGGTACGGGGCGCCCCTTCAACGGGCGGAACGTCTCCGTCATGGCACTGACTGGGAACCATGACACGGGGCTCGCCTACCACGAGGAATTCAAGGGGTTTTGGTCCCCCGTCTCACCTGGCGATTTCTTCGTGAACCTCAACGATCATCTCGGTTCGTCTGCGGTTGAGGCATTCGGCAAGGCCGTCTGCGCCTGCTTCCGCGACCTCCCCCGCATGGCACTTCTGAACAACGCTACCCTGGCCGTCCACGGCGGCGTCCCTGACGCGGCGCTGACGGCCAGCATCCGCAACGCGGACGACCTGACCTCCCCGGAGGCGTTGAACAGCTACATCTGGGGACGGCTGGAGGAGGACCGCCCCACGGGGGAGACCGCGCTGTTCGGGAGCGGCACATGGGTCGGCTATCAGGAGTTCGACCGCTTCATCGAGGTCTTCGGGCGCGTCATGGGCGCGTCACCCCGCCTGCTCCTGCGGGGGCACGACCACAAGCCGCACAACTACAAATGCCTCGGGCGCTACCGGAACTGCCGTGTACTGACGCTGAACAACTTCACGGTCAACGGGCGTGGCCCCAGGGGGGGGGCACGCTACCGTCCCGTGACCATCGCCCGCGCCAACCGCCCGCAGTCCGACCCCCTGGACATCCACATCTTCCAGATCGACCTCCCACCCGCCCTCATCGAACACTGCCGCAACTGCCCATCCATCTTGGAGAACATACCATGAACTTCACACCCACACTACGTTTCGCACTGCTCCGCGCCGAGGCCGAGGCCGCCATACATCGCTCGTCCCACCCGACCGTGGAGCATCTCTTCCTCGGGCTGCTCAAGCTCGCGGAGATCACTTCCGACGACTTTGCGCTGGGGTCGCGCCACCGCGACCAAAACAATGACGACATCGCAAAGGTCAAGGCACTGTTCGACGGCGCGGACATCTTCACCAAGCAGACACGCGACCGCCTCCGACGGGCGTTGCGCCAAAAAGCGGCGGCGGGCGATGCCGTCCTCGCCATGCCCACGGCCGAACAGTGGCTGGAGGCCGAGCTCGCCGCCGTCGCCGGGCAGGACACGCCAATCACCGCGTGCATGGCAGCGGAAAAAATCCTTGCCGCGCCCACGCCGATGATCCGCGACATGTGCCAGCTGGACGAGAAGGCGAACCGCCCCGCACCGCCGCCGCCAAGCCCCGTGGCATCGGCGGATCCGGACGAGAACCGTGCCCGGCTGCCGGAACTGACCGAGCAGGTGCGGAAACTGCGCAACGGCCTGCTCGCCTCAGTCAGGGGACAGGATCAGGCCATTCACGCCTTCTCCGACGGTATCTTCAGCGCGGAGGTGCTGGCGGCCGCAGACGAGACACGCAAGCGCCCCCGCGCCCTCTTCATCTTCGTCGGCCCCCCGGGCGTGGGCAAGACGTTCCTTGCCGAAAAATCGGCGGAGGCGCTCGGGCTCCCCTTCAAGCGCTTCGACATGAGCGGGTTCTCCGACCACCAGCAGCACAACGCCCTCGTCGGCTTCTCACCCAGTTACCAAGCCGCCAAGCCGGGAACGCTGACCGAGTTCGTCAAGAAAAACCCCCGCTGCGTTCTGCTCTTTGACGAAATCGAGAAGGCACACACCAACACCATCAACCTCTTCCTCCAAATCTTGGACGCCGGGATGCTCCACGACAACTTCCGCGACGAGGACATCACCTTCAAGGACACCGTCATCATTTTCACGACCAACGCCGGTAAGCAGCTGTACGATGACGGCCACAGCTCCGGCATCACGGGTATTTCGCGCAAAGTGATCATCGAGGCGCTGGAGGCCGAGACGCAGCCGCAGTCCGGGCGGACGGCGTTCCCCGCCGCCATCTGCTCACGGCTGGCGACAGGATGGCCCGTGCTGTTCAACCACCTCGGCGCGGACGTGCTGGAGGGTATCAGCGAGGACGGCCTGACCCACTGCGCCACCCTGTTTAAAAAACAGTACGGTGTCCGGGTGGAGTTCGACGAGCGGCTGCCTGTCGTCCTCCTCTGCGCGGAAGGCGGGGCGGTGGACGCGCGGACGTTGCGCGCGCAAAGCGAACTGTTTTTCAAAAATGAGGTTTTCAAGTTTTGCCGCCTGTTCAACGAGCAGGACGCCAACGAGGCTATTACCAAGCTGGGCGTCCTCCGCTTCACCGTGGAGACCGCTCGGCTCCCGTCTGAAATCACCGCGCTCTTCCAGCCTGTAGAAAAGCCTGAAGTCCTGATCTTCGCAGACCGCGCGGATACGGGACGTTGTGCGGAAATCCTGCACGAGCAGTGTACCGTCCACCCCGCGCACACGCACGAGGAGGTCATGCGAATCCTCGGGGAGCGGGACATCAGCCTCGTCCTGCTCGACCCCTCCGCAGGGGCGGCCCCCGCCACGGAGAGCGTCACGGCATCCGCCGCATTCCCCTTGGGCATACCCCACGTGAGAGCGGGGCGTACCCTCTTCCTGCAACTGCGCGAGCGTATCCCCGAACTCCCGGTCTACCTGCTGGAAACCGAACGGCTCAAGATGGAGGGCGAGCTGCTGTCCTCGTTTGAGAGCCTTGGCGCACGGGGAAAGATTGCCGGCCCGAGCGGGGAGGGTGATGTCTTCCGGGAAGAGGTCGAAGCAATCTGCAAACGGCTCCACCTGCAAAAGACGGCGGAGCAGCTGGCGTCGGAACGGAAAGTCCTCTGCTTCGAGACCGCGCCGCGCCACCACACCGAACGTAACACCACCGAGATCCGCCTGCGGGACTTCTCCCTCCGTCAAGCCGTCGCGGCGGCGGATGCCCACGAGGTGCTGAGCGACTACGAAAAACCGAAAACGCGTTTTCCCGATGTGATCGGCGCGGGCGACGCCAAGGACGAGCTGGCCTTTTTCGTCAATTACCTCCGTAACCCGAAGAAATCCTTGGCGGCGGGACTCCAGCCCCCCAAGGGCGTGCTTCTCTACGGTCCGCCCGGGACTGGGAAAACCCTGTTGGCGCGCGCGTTGGCAGGGGAAAGCGGCGTCACCTTTATCCCCGCGACCGCCAGCGCATTCGTCACGAAATGGCAAGGCAGCGGCCCGGAATCCGTCCGCGCACTCTTTGCCCGCGCCCGTCGTTACGCACCCTCCATCGTGTTCATTGATGAGATTGACGCTGTCGGCCGCGCCCGGAGTGGCCACGGTTCGGCACACGCCGAAGAGATGGCGCTCAACGCGCTCCTGACCGAGTTGGACGGCTTCTCCAACAGCGGCTCCAAACGTCCCGTGTTCGTGCTTGCCGCGACCAACTTCGAAATCGAGGAGGGTCGCAAAGGCATCGGTACACTCGACCCCGCGCTCGTCCGGCGCTTCGATCGGCAGATTCGCATCGACCTCCCCACCAAAGACGAACGTCGGCAATACCTCGCCATGAAGCTGGCCAAACGGGACGGCGTGACCGAGGCCTCACTGACCGCCATGGCCAACCGTACCGCCGGCATGAGCCTGGCCGGCATCGAGTCCGTCCTCGCCACGGCGAACCGTCTGGCGGCAAAGCGCAACGCCGCGCTCTCCGACACGCTGCTGGAGGAGGCCCTTGAGCTCTCCCGCTTCGGCGAGCGCAAGGATTGGGGCGCGGCGTACATGGAGCGCGTGGCACGCCACGAGGCCGGCCACGCCCTCATGAACGCCCTGGCCGGGCGCATCCCCACCTACCTGACCATCATCGCCCGCGGCGACCACGGCGGTTACAGCGAAGATGCCGAGGGCGCGGAGACCCCCCTACAGACACGGGAACAGCTCGCCGCCAGCATCCGCACCGCACTGGGCGGACGCGCCGCCGAGCTCATGTGCTACGGTGACCGCGATGGCCTGAGCACCGGCGCCTCCAACGACCTGCGCAAGGCCACCCGCGTCGCCCGCGCCATGACCTGCGACTACGGCATGGACAGCGACATCGGGCCGGTTGCGCTGTCGCCCGAGGAGGCCGCCTCCGGCCCGCTCGCCGAGCACGTCTCCCGTAGCGTCGCCAAGCTCCTGCGCGACGAGCTGGCCCAGACCCTCGCGTGCCTGACCGCCGAGCGCCGAACCTTCGACACGCTCGTCACCGCCCTCCTGGAGAAGAACAAACTCAACCGCGAGGAACTTGCCGAACTTCTGGGAGGGATGAAAAACAACACCGACCCGGTTGACGCTGATACCCCTCGAACCGTTGTACCCTTTAACGACGCCGATGGTTCCCGGCCCTCGCCGGGGTCGGCGGAAACGTAACTCAAGAAAGAAAGAGACCCTCATGACCGACATGAGCGAAATCTAAGGAGACCTCATCATGACCCCTCAACAGAAACCCCCACTCGGATGCGTACTGCCTCTCGCGATCATCTTCGGCTTACTCGGCGCCCTTGGCATCGCCTACTTTTTCGGCCGCATCACCCCCGACCACCAATACGGCGGTTGGGGCGGATGGTGGCACGGCGCGAACTTCATCGGGAACCTGCTGCTACGGATCTTCAACCCTGACCGTCTGCTCAAGGCCCCGCTGTACTCCGGGTCCTACGCGTTCTTCTTCGAGACCTTCAGGTTCCTCGCCTTCGCGAACCTCGTGCTGTCCCCCATCAAGCTCATCAAGAGATTCTCCCACTAAATCAGGAACGGATGATGAATACGACGCTTCAGGTGAACAGAACCGGCACGGATGTCAAGGCACCCGCCTCCACCCTGCTGGGCTTGGCGATTGATGTCTCAGGTTCCATGCGCTCGAGCATCCACAACAGCCAGATGATGGACGTGTCGCGGCTGGGCGGTGTCGAAAAAGGCCTCGCGGCATTGCTGGAGGAATCCCATACCGCCGCGAAAAAATACGGCGACCATGTGGACCTGCCGCTTCGAGTTTTCGCGTATGCCTTCGGGTTGCAAACAACCCCACCCTGCGCAGACCTGCTGACCCTCCTGCGCTTTGCGCAAGGTGTCGAGGAGAGCCCGGGATTCAAGGTCTCTCTCGAAGCGTTCATGACCCGTCGCCGCCGCGAGGCGGAGGCCAAGGGCGAGCAACTGCGCCGAAAGGCCGAGCAGGACTACGGCGGATTGGTAAACCTTGCGCGTTCGTATGGTCTCGGCGGCATCGTGGAGGACACTGCCCGCAGGCTGCTGACCCAAGAGGCGGAACACCTGGTGACGCAAGAGGTGATGACATACCTGCAAACCCACATCGGCGACACCACCCTGGACATCGGTGACCTGGTGCGGATGTGGGGGACCTCCTGCAACGCTTCATTGGGCAACGTGTCCCGCTTCATCTTCGGAAACACGCCCATGCGCGAATGTATGAGGGAAATCGAAGCCCGCTTCATGCGCGAAAAGGAACGCGCGGGCGATACGGTACCCGACCGCATCCTGCTGGTCATCTCGGATGGCGAGCCGACGGACGGCGACCCCAGCGCACACATCCGCCACATTCAGGACGACGGGATCGTCGTGGCCTGCGTGTTTGTGACCGACCGCAACATCCAAGCGCCCCGCGAACTGCGGCAGACGGCCGCCCCGGAATGGCCTCACGGCGCACGCCAAATGTTCGGCTGGGCATCGCCCATCGAATCCCTCGGCCAAATCGGCCAGACGCTCCGGGGGGCGCTTGAAAAAAGCGGGTGGACGGTTCCGGAAGGCGCACGCCTCTTTATT
The DNA here is from genome assembly GCA_009777165.1 of Kiritimatiellota bacterium. Lineage (GTDB taxonomy): Bacteria > Verrucomicrobiota > Kiritimatiellia > RFP12 > UBA1067 > WRJS01. Next base: position 6,714 of record WRML01000003.1, on the reverse strand, counting down.
CAGGCCAACCATTCGGACACCCTCGCCGACTTTATGCGCATCGTGGGAACGGCCCTCCCCATACACCAACTTGCAAGGCGAATACAGCCATGAACTTCTGGAGAAACGAAAGCGCAGAAACCTTTAAAGTGAATTCACTATAAATCACGATCGGTTGAACAACCCCCGCCCTCCCTTTACGGCATTGCCTTCAGGCGGAAGAACGCGCGGTCGGTGTTCAGGCCTTTACCCGCGAGGGCGGCTTTTGCCACAATCGTTTCGGCGTTTGAGCCGGAAACGGAGACCGTGATCTCGCTCGTTGTCTCCGCGAGCGTCGCCCAGTCCCCGATGGGGGCGGTGAGGTCGTCCGTGGCATGGAGGACGTAGGTGTAGGTGTCGAGCGTGATCTGTTGTGTGCCCCAGCCCAACACGATGTCGCCGCCGGCGGTCAGGCGGATCGAGCCGATGTCCAGCCACTGCTCGTCCGAACCAGGGGGGGGGTCGTCCTCCATATAGCCGATGCAGATGATGGGCTTGCCCTGCCAGATGGCCTCGCCCGTAGGGTTGAAGGAGGTGAGCTCGATGTTCACCGCGTCTTCCCAGCCGGCCGGGGGCTGCCCGCTCACGGCGTAGATGTAGGAGGTGACGGTACTGTCGGAATCGTAGAACGAAGAGGCCTGCACGGAGGCAGGGTATTCGCCGCCGTAATAGACGTTGAGGGGGTAGTTTTCCGAGGGGAGAGGCATCTCGATTGCCGTCAGGAAGGGGCTCTCATTGAAGGTGACACCCGTGGAGGGGGTGTGGATTTCCGCTAGCCCGGTCCCGGCGAACGCCGATTCTTCGACGAGTGTCACGGTGTTGGGGATGATCAGTGTCCCTCCCGCGAGGCCGGGGCAGATAAAGAACGCCCTTTTCCCGATGTTCGTCACCCCGTCGTTAAGGATCAGCTCGTTAATCCCAGTACAATCGTAGAATGCGTGGCTGTCAATGTCCCGAACGGAACCGGGGATGGTCAGTGTCCCGGAGAGGGAGGTACAGCAGCTGAACGCATACTCGCGAATGTGCCGCAGCCCGTTGCCGAGGTCCAGCGCGGACAAGTCCGGCATCGTCAAAAAGGCGCGGGCGGCGACGTTCGTCGCCGAGTCGGGCAGGGTAAGACTCTGCATGGGGGAGGGGATCGGATTCCCGATGGGTTGCGCGGGTATTTCCGGGTCAATCGGGTTGACACCGTCCCCGAAGTTGACGATGATGCGGTTGCCCTCGATGATACCAGAGAAGTCCAGGTCGTAGGCGCCGGGGAGGAGTTTGCCCTGTGGACGCGCGTAGCGGTTGGTGACGGAGAGCAGGTCGTTGCCCTGTTTGTTCTGGCCCACGATTGCCACCTTAAATTTCCAGCCGAACGCGTTGGTGATCATCCGTGTGCGTGAGAGGGTGGTATCGTCCCAGTACCAGTCGCAGATGGGGGGTGGGGAGATCCAGAACGCGACGAGGCTGTGTGGCGCGGCGGTCTCGACGTTGGCGTGGGTGATGTCCACATGGTTGAACGTCCAGTAGCCGAAGATCTGGCCCGGCGGCGGCGGCGGCTCGGGGGGGAAGTACAAGTTGTATGCCGTGCCGTAGGTGACGTTGGTCGTGTGATAGATGGCCCAATTCATGCCGTCATAGGTGTACGTGAAACTCACTTGGATGTCCGTCCGCGGAACCCAGAGCGCGTGCAGCGTCACCGTCCCGTTCGGCACGTCCGTGAGGTTGAGGACGGTCTCCTCGTCCGCATAGGTCAGGCTGGTGACGAGGTTCGTCCAGCCCGCGAACGTGTGGCCCTCCCACGTGTAGTTGTTGGCGTACAGCGCGTGCGCCTCGTCGTAGGTGAATTTCATGCTCTTCATCATGCCCGACCCGCCGTTGGCGTTGAACTGCACCGTGTAGGTGTTCGCCTTCCACGCCGCCTCAGCGCAGTGGTTGGTGTCGATGATGACGGTCTCGGTGCCGGTGAGCGCCGTCCCCTCCAGTGTCCAGCTGGAGAACTGGTAGCCCGTGCGCTCCGGGTGTTCCTTGGGGAAGATGTCGCCGTAGGTGTCCACACCGACGGCGGCGGTGGCGGTGGCGTAGGTCGCGTTCCCGCCGTAGCCGTACAGGAAAGACACGTCGACGGTTGTGGCGGGCGCCAGCCCGGGGGCGACGATAGGGTTGCCCATCCACGAGGCCGTGGCGGGGTCGGCGGTGATGGTGCCCGTCACGTTCGGCTGCCAACCCGGGACCTCGTTCACGTCCAGGATGTAGGAGATGGCGTTGGCGGAGAAACCGGGATCCTGCGGGTCGCCGTAGACGTACAGGTTCATCACCTTCGGGAACGAGGGGTACCCGCCGCCGAAGCGGACCGCCGTCAGCACCAGGTTGTCCGCGAAAACATTTGGGTTAAGGACAACCCCCGTCGAGGAGGGCATAACGATTTCCGAGAGGGAGGTGCCCGCAAAGGCGGCCGCCCCGATACCCGTCACGGAGGCGGGGATATCCACCGTCCCCGTGAAGCCGGAGTTCTGGAAGGCGAAGTCCGGGATGTGCTGCAGACCGATCTTGCCGATACCGATGGTGCCGCCGCCGAAGCCGGAGCGCGATTCGAACGTCAGCGTACCGTCCATGTCCATGTTGCTGAACGCCCCCTCCCCGAGGGTTTCGAGGGAGGCGGGGATGACAAGGTCGCCGCCAGCCTTCACATGGCTGAACACATAGTTGCCGACCTCCACCACCTGCGTCGGGAGGACAAGGTTCGCACCGACAGTGAAGTGCGTGCTGAGCGGCGCGATCAGGTGGTCGAACAACCCCTGCCCGATAGGGCCGAACGCGCTGATGCCCGTGTAGGTCCCGCTCCTGTCGACAAAAGGCTTCGAGAAGTCCAGCCCCTTGATTCTACCGGGGACGTTGACGCACGCCCCTACGATCACCCCTCCCGCGATATGGGAGCCTATAATCGTGAAGGCCCATCCCTCCTCGTCCGAGATGGTTTGCGCCGTCGGATCGTAAGTCCAATCTGCCTTAATCCCCGTTGCGCCGAACAGCGCAACCAGACCAACCACCGCCAGCCGCAAAACTGGCTTACACCGCTTACATTGTCCCGTCATTTTATAACCTCTTTTAATTTGTTTGGAAAAAGAAAGAAAGTACATTATCATGTTTAATCCGAGGAAAGCAAGCGGAAAAACACGAAAGTACAAAAAAAATTAGGGCATTGCTGCCGCATCGGCGATGACGGTGACGCAGGGGTGGTTCTGGAGGAAGGAGGCGGGGTTGTCGGGCGTGACAGGGCCGCGCAGGGTGGCGGCAAGGATCTCCGCCTTGTCCGCGCCGTTGACGAGCAGGAGGATTTCCCGCGCCTCGAGGATGGTGCCGATGCCCATGGTGATGGCACGTGTCGGCACATCGTCAATCGTGCTGAAGAAACGGGCGTTGGCCTGGCGCGTCTTGTCCGTGAGCTGGACGGCCTGGGTGCGGGAGTCGGGGGGGGTGCCGGGCTCGTTGAAACCGATGTGCCCGTTGTGGCCGATGCCGAGCACCTGCAGGTCAATGCCCCCGGCGGCGCGGATGGCGGCGTCGTAGGCGAGGGCCTCGGCGTCCGGGTCGGCGGCGTTCCCGTTGGGGATGTGCGACTGCGGGGGGTTGAGGCCGCAGGGCATATAGAAGTTGGAGCGCATAAAGACATCGTAGGATTGCGGGTCGCCAGGGGGCAGGCCGCAATACTCGTCCAGGTTGAACGTGGTGATGTCGCGCATGTCCACGCGCTTCTCGCGCACGGCCTTGGCCAGTTCCGCGTACATCCCCAGGGGGGTCCCGCCCGTGGGCAGGCCCAGGACGGCTGCAGGCTTGGCGTTGATGCGCTCGATCACAAATTGCGCCGCCTGTTGCGCGACCGCTTCGGGCGTGGGGCACTTTATCAGTTTCATATCATTATCCCTTTGGTTGGTAAAAAAAAAGACAAAACAGTATGGCAGAACTTCGGCAGAAAGTCAACACGATTCAACAAAAATATTGCCACTTTTTTTTCTTGACATTCCTGCCTCTATCAAGAATAATAGTACGTCAATTTACCTAAATTAGGTTGGCCGCAATCACGGCTGACCGTAATAAGGAAGCTGGTCATGAGTATGAAGTTGATTAAAAAGAACCTGTCAAAGGTTATTAAGGCGAGTGCGGTCGGTTGTTCCCTTTTCTTTGCGTCCCATGCTTTGGGGCAAACCTATTGGACGGGAGGCGGCGGCGACGGCAAGTGGTCCACGGGCGCCAACTGGTCAGGAGGTACGGTCCCGGCCAGTGACGGCGTCGTCCAGTTCACCAACGCGGCCCCCCTTGCGGTCTCGGTCGAGACCAGTACCACGGTTCAGGAGATCCACACGGCCGGCGTCGGCGACGTGACAATCGACATCGCCAGCGGCATCAAGCTCTCCGTCGCCAACGGCGGCGCCACAGGCATCTGGGCCTCAAGCGCGGACATCACCGTCAACGGCCCCGGCAAGCTCGCGCTCTCATGGGGGAATGGTGGTTCCACGGACCTGCTCGACATCGGCGCCGCTCAGGGACGCACGCTCGCCCTCAACGCCGAGGTCGTCGGCATCGAATCGGATCTCTCCACAGGCATCGAGGCGTACATCGGCAACCAGCCCAACAACGGCACGCTCGTCATGGGCTATTCCCTCAACGCCTTCACGGGAGCCATCACCCGAACCACGGGGCAAGTCCTCGTCGTACCGACGCTCGCGCCAGCAGGTTTTCCCTCCTCCGTCGGCACCGGCAACGCGTTCTATATGAACCAGCGCGGCACCCTGCGCTACACCGGGACGGGCGACTCCACGGACCGCAATATCCACCTCGCCGGGAACAACGGCGGCCAGCTCGACCACTCCGGCACGGGCCCCCTCGTCTTCTCGGGCGGCATGAGCAACACCCAGAACTCCGCCCAGGACCTCATCCTCCTCGGCGACTCCGCCAGCGACGCCACCATCTCGGGCAACATCGCCAACGGTGTCGGCACGCTCGCCATCCGTAAGGAAGGCAGCGGCACATGGATCCTCTCCGGCAACAACACCTTCTCGGGCAACATCACGGTCAACGGCGGCACGCTCGCCTTCGATTCCCAACTCGCCCTCGGCCACGCCTCCCAGATCATCATGACTTCCGGCGCGACCCTCGCCCTCAACCCCTCGGGCGTGGCGGGCTTCACCAAAACGCTCCCGGTGGTCAACGTAAACGGCGGCACCCTCTCCATCGGCGGGTCCTCCTCCACCGTCACCCTCGACGGGCTCACGGGCCACGACCTCGACGTCGTGGCCGCCCCCGGCAACACCATCTTCATCGTGGGCTTCCCCATGGGCCTCACCCCCGTCTGGCTCACGCTCAACGGCGGCCCTGCGGAGTACGACGGCACGTTCGGCCTCATCCCGGCCTCCGTGATCAACACCGTCCCCGGCTTCAAGACCAAGGACGAAACCCTCCCCAACGACGCCGCCGTCAAAGCCGTCATTGACACCGTCGGCACGGGGGACCCCATCGCCCTCACCGCCAACCCCAACGCCCTCTACGGCATCACGCTGACCGCCGACGGCGACGCCGTGGTGGACACCGCGGGCAAGACCCTCAACGCGGGGCTCATCGCCAACGCCTCCGCCACCAACGCCCTCACCATCGGCGTGGCGCCCAAGGACGGCCTCCTCCAGCCGAAGACATCCTCCTTTGCCATCCCCAGCAGCGCCGCCATCTCCAACCTCAACCCCGTCATCTGGTACGACCCCTCCGACGCGTCCACCGTCACGCTCAGCGGCAACACGGTCACAGGACTCCAGAACAAGGGCTCGAGTGGCTCCACGATGAACGCCGTCGTGCGCTCCGGCTTCAGCGCCCCCCTCTACGCCACTGGCACTGCCTCCGACTCCGTCCTCCCCATGGTCAAGGTTGCCGCCAACAGTCAGGGCCTGCAGAGCGCCTCCAACACGGGCATCACGGGCAACAACCCCCGCACCCTGATCGCCGTCATGAGCCGGGCGGAAACGACCTTGGGCTTCGAGGTGAGCTTCGGCAACCCCTCGACAGCCCAGTGGTTTGCCCTCATGCACCGCGACAGCAACGGCAACACGCGCTTCTCGATCTTCGGCACCGACCTCGATATGCCCAGGCCGGAGAACAACGTCCCCGTCGTACTCTCCATCCTCAACGGCGTGGGCGGGGACAACTCCGCATGGCGCGGTTTCCAGAACAAGATCCCGACCGGCGAGGTATCCGGCACGATCGCCACGGCCGACACCGTCCTCAGCATGGGCCATCGCTCCAACGGTTCACAGACCTCGCAGCGCGGGCAGGTCGGCGAGGTCCTGCTCTTCGACAAATCCCTGACCGACAGCGAGCGCGAGACCGTCGAGAACTACCTCCTCGCCAAATGGCAGCCGATGGCCCCGGCACTCGCCCTGCGCAGCGGCGCCGACGCCCCCGTCATCGTCAACGCCGCCATCACCGAGCCGTCCGACAGGGCCGTCTCGCTCATCAAGTCCGGCCCCGGCGACGTCACCCTCGCGGGCAGCGCCACCCTCTCCGGCCCCGTCCTGATTAGCGACGGCAACCTCATCCTCGACATCCCCAACGGCACGACCGACACCCTCTCCGGCGTCACGCGCGGCACGGGCAAGCTCGTCAAGACTGGGGACGGTATCCTCATCCGCCCCAACAACGTCGCCAACACCTACTCGGGCGGCA
>WRML01000002.1 GCA_009777165.1 Kiritimatiellota bacterium | reverse complement strand
GACAAAATGGAATGCACAATGGACACGATTCCCTCTTGTATCCTTTGTGTCTATTGTGAAAACCATTGTGTCCATTGTGGTTAAAAATGGAATGGGTTTCAACTGAATTTACGAATCACTTTTCCACAGGCTTGTTGACCTGGCATCCCAGTGTCGGGGGCGGAGCCGACGACGGAGGAGGGGGGGGGACGGTACGCTGGGTGTATTGGTTGAGTTCGTTGGCAGTGTATGTTGTCTCACACAGGGGCACGAAGAACACAATTGATGTTTTTACGTAAATCAGAAAATGTGCCACCATCTCTTTTTCTTTGCTGAAATTTCTTTTGCTGGGTTGGTTAGTGATTTCATCAACTCATCGTATTCGTTGTCGATATCATCATTGCCTCCTTTTGTTTGGGATGTTATCGGTATGTGTAGGATTAAGCTGTCCTCAGGCGACGATTGATTATCATGGGATGATGGTTGGGCACTCTTATAAAATGACATTATGCGTTCATGCGTAGTGTCCCAAGAGAACGCAAAAAAATCATGGCATCCCATCGGGATGCCTCTTTTAGGCGCATCCCGATGGGATGCGGACATGGGGGGGGGCGTTTTTCTACCGAGAGATACATCCCTAACGGGATGTAAGAATGGAACATTTTTAAAGTGATTTAGCTATATCTCTACCAGAGTGAATGAATTTGACATTGCTACACATTATGTTACCTTATGCGCTATGAGAGAGAAGCCGTTTGGCGTTGATTTTCCGATTCCTAAACAATGTGGCGATGTTTGCCATTATCCCGTCCGTCTCGATAGAGGGTTTACCGTCATCCACCGGCTTGCTCGGGGGTTATAGATTCAGGAGTGGCTGGATGACCTGAAACAGCGGTACCCACAAGCCAGCCATGATGGAACCCGCGAGCAACCCGATGATGAAGCGGGTATGGTATTTACGCGCATACCTGTATAGCCGCCCGTAGGCTTCCTTCGCCGTGTATTCTCTGTCAAAAAATTCAGTCATAATGAGCAGGGGTCATAAAAAATAAATTTTGAGGGAAATGCGGCGAAATGTCAAGATTTTTACAAAAAGTAGCGGAGTGGGGAGGGGTACAAGCATGTTTTCTCCATCGAGATGGATATATTCATTTTTGCATATATACATTTATTTATATATTTGATATTGCATGTTTTCGCAAATACATATATAATGCCGTCAGACTTTTTAAGGAGAATAGGGTTATGGATACTGAAAAGATCGACATCAAGACGGGATGCATCGTCGAAGGCAAGGACTTTTTCGGAAGGAAGAAGGAGTTGCGGGAAGCTTGGGATGACAGGCTTCTGAAAGGCGTGTCGGTGTTACTTTCTTCGCCGCGAAGGGTCGGGAAGTCGTCTTTCGCAAGAAGGGTACTTCAGGTCGCAAAGGAAAACGGATGGGCGACGCTTCACCTTGATTTGCAGGGAACCAGCACGGAAAATCAATTCGTTGAACATTTCTTAGGACAACTCCAAAAAGAAGGGTGGATGGAAAAATCTACGCTAAAGAATCTTGTTGCAAAAGTGGCGGGAAGCATTGAGTCTGACAAACTTAAACTCAACACCGACCGTTGGTATACGCTTGATTCCATTAAGCGCGTCATTGATGGTAGTGACCATGGATTGATCGTGGTGGATGAGCTAGGCTGTTACCTTGAGTGTCTGCTTCGCGAGGAAGATGGGGAGGCCAAAGTGGAAACTTTCTTGACATGGTTGCGACGCTGCCGACTGGAACCGGGGACAAAGGTGCGTTGGATTTTCTGCAGTTCGATTGGCATCGAAAACTTTCTTTCCATGAACAAATTGAGCAAACATTTTAATGATGTTGCTTCCGTCCGCATTGCAGAATTTTCAGAGGAGGAGGCAAAAGAATTCATCTCGCGCCTGAATGTCCACGCAAAGGAGGCGTTTACATCCGAACACATACGTTATATCCTTGATAAATTGGGTTGGCATCTGCCATTCTTCATTCAATTGCTGGTTTATGAAATTGATAACCTAATGAAGCATGGAGGCCATCAACTTTCAAGGAAGACCATAGATGAAGCGTATGATCGTTTGCTGGATGCGACACAACATCATTTCTATCCTTGGGAGGAACGATTAAAGGACTATGGCACTCCCGGTGAAGAAAACGCCCACGTCATCTTAAAGGCATGCGCTTGTCCAAAAGGCGAGAGCAAAGACAACCTGTTGGCGATTTTTTCCAAACGTATGCCCGACATTGATAAGGCGGAAGAGGAATTAGCGGGGCTGCTCGTCAAACTTGAACGTGACGGCTATCTTGTCATGAAAAAGAATGGCAGATGCGTTTTCCGCTCCCCGTTGCTGAGGGATTTCTGGCGCAAAGCAAAAAGGATAGGTTAACACCATGGAAACTCCAACTCGAATCAGTCTAAGCCAGATTACTCAGTACAATCCACGGCACCAACGCGCGGAGGTCGTCGAGGCGTTGTTCGTGGCGCGTCAACAGCAGTTTCAATCGTTGCTGGCAGCCATCAAGCGGGAAGGCGCAAACAGCATCCCGCAGCACCACCTTGTCATCGGCCAGCGCGGAATGGGCAAAAGCACGTTGCTCAAACGGTTGGAGGTGGAGTTGCACAAACCCGAATACCGCGAACAGTTCATCCCCGTGCTTTTCCCCGAGGAGCAATACAACGTAAAAGACCTCGCGGTGTTTTGGATCAACTGCCTGGACACCCTGGCGGATAGTTTGGACCTGGAAGACAAAGAGGGAAACCGCGTCCAAACTTCGGCCATTGACAAGATGAGGAAGAAGCTATCGAGCCGAACCTCCGAAACGGTTGCAAGCGAAGCGTATGAGTATTTTATGAGCCGTTGCCACGAGTTGCGCCGAAGGCCCGTCTTGCTGATTGACAACATCGGGCTGGTCTTCAAACGGTTGGATGGCAACAAGAAGACCAAGCCGGAGCAATGGGCCTTGCGCAAGGTACTGAGCGAGAACGGGGCACCGATCATCGTCGGTGCCGGTCCCACTGTCGGTCACGCCACTGTGGCTGAGGAGGTGTTGGATTACAAGATGCCGTTTTACGATTTTTTCCAGATACAGCATTTTCGGAAGTTGAGGTTTGAAGAGTTCATGGCATTGCTCGAAGAACTTGCCCGCCGTACGCAACTTGATGAAAAGATAACGCTTGCCATACGCGAGAAAGAAGCGCGTCTAAAAACCTTGTACCTGTTCTCGGGCGGCAACCCTCGCACGGCGGTGATGCTGTTCAAGCTGTTCGTCAAGGGGTTCGAGTCCGAAATCGCCGACGATCTAGATGCCCTGGTGGACAGTGCCACACCCCTGTACAAGGCAAACTTTGAAGACCTTCCCCAGCAGCAGCAAATCATCGTTGGCGCCATTGCGATGCATTGGCACGCCATCCCTTTCCGGGAACTGATCCAGAATACGGGATTGGAAGCGAATCAACTTTCACCGCAGCTCAAGCGATTGATGGAGGACGGCTGGATAGAAAAGGTGGAGGCCGACAAGAAATCAAGGAAAGCAAAGGAGGGGGAAGACCGCGCCATCAAAGGTGGTGCCTATTCCATTTGCGAGCGGTTTTTCAACGTCTGGTTTTTGATACGGTGCGGCAACCGGCGCGACAGGCAAGGCGTACGTCACCTGTCCAAGTTTCTGGAATGCCTGTATGGGCCGGACAGGCTGCAGAAGGTGGTCGACGACCTTTTGCAACAGAATCTGGAGACTCCCCGGCAAATCATGCACGGGCTGACCCTCGCCGAAAGCAAGCTGTTAGACCCCGAAAGGAAAAAAAGACTGAAGGGGAAGGCATACGATGGAATATTGAAATTATCAAAGTACGATAAGGGAGTACTTAAGGAATATGACATTCCCGAAGATGAAATAACAGAAAGACTCAAGCAATACGACATTGCCCAATTGCGTGAATTAATAGACAACGCAAACTATGATTCCACATCTTTGACGCGCATGGGTTCGGCTTTATCAGATGACGGACAACATGAAAAGTCCATTGTTTGTTACGACAAAACCATTGTATTGGAGTCCAAAAACGCAAAGGCTTGGCGCAACAAAGGTTACGCCTTGCACAAGCTGGGACGCTTCGAGGAAGCCATCACCTGTTTCGACGAGGCAATCGAACTGGAGCCGAATGATGCGAATTATTGGTGGTGGAAAGGCAATTGTTTGTCTGACTTGAAACAGCATGAAGAAGCCATTGTTTGTTTCGACAAGGCTATTGGGCTGGAGCCGAATGATGCGTATCATTGGTGTGGGAAAGGCGCTTGCTTGTCTAACTTGAAACAGCATGAAGAAGCCATTGTTTGTTTAGACAAAGCTATTGGGCTGGAGCCGGAAGATGCTGTGACTTGGCACAGCAAAGGCTACGCCTTGAAAAATCTGGGACGCTTCGAAGAGGCCGTCGCCTGTCTCGACGAGGCAATCAGGCTGGAGCCGGAAAAAGCCTCGACTTGGAACGGCAAAGGCTACGCCTTGAACGAGCTGGGGCGTTTCGAGGAAGCCATCGCCTGTTGCGACAAGGCAATCGAGCTGGAGCCCGAAAACGCCACGGCTTGGAACAACAAAGGCTACGCCTTGAAAGAGCTGGGACGCTTTGAGGAGGCCGTTGCCTGTTATGACAAGGCAACCGAGCTGGAGTCTGAAAACGCCACGGTTTGGAGCAACAAAGGTTACGCCTTGATAGGATTAAAAAACTATCAGGAAGCCGCAGTCACCTACGAGAGAGCGAGAACCCTTGCCCCCGAAGAGGTATGGACGAAACTTAATTTGATTTTTTTGTACAGGGACAAACTGGGTCGAAAGGACGATGCGTTGGAACTGTTCAAGGAAATCGAACAGGTCATCCATGAGGACGAAAACAAAAAAATCATGGGCTGTTATCACCTGCACAAGGCGCTGTTTGAACTGCACGACCAAAACAAAGGGCTTGCCAAGGAACATCTGTCGCGGGCGTTTGCCGTCCTTGAGGAAGAAGACAGACTGGCGACTGTCGCAAAGAACTATTGGTGGACGAGGTTTGGCGGCGTGGTCATTGATTTGGGATATGGGGCGTGGCTGCTCGAAATCTTGGAGGAAAAAGGCTACGACGTTGCGCTGTCGCCCTACTACACCGCCCTGCAAGCCTTGGAACTCGAAAAGCAAGACCCGAAGAACGGGGCGAAGGACGCTGAAATCTACCTCAAGAATCGGGCGGTTGAAATCAGCGAACCTGCGCGGATGATCATTGAAACCATCAGGAAATCTATGGGTTGACCATCGTAAAATATTTGGGCGTATACAATACGCCCCTACTATCCTGTCAATCCTGCCACAAAATCACGTGACAGCGAGGTAACGTTCGGCTTGGAGTGCGGCGGCGCAACCTGTTCCGGCGGCGGTGACGGCTTGTTTGAAGTGGCGGTCCTGAACGTCGCCGGCGGCGAAGACGCCCTCGACCGAGGTGCGCGTCTGTTGGGTCACGGTGTAACCCTCTTCGTCCATCTCGATCTGTCCCGCAAAGGGGACGGTGTTCGGCGTGTGCCCGATTGCGACAAAAAGCCCCTGGACCGCGCGTTCGGTGATTACGTTTGTCTTCACGTTGCGCAAGCGCAGACCCGTCACCTCGCCTTTCGCGACGTCAAGCACATCGTCCACCACCGTGTCCCAGACGACCTCGATGTTCGGGGTCGCCAACAGACGGCTCGACATAATCTTTGAGGCGCGGAATGCGTCGCGGCGGTGAATGACGGTCACATGCTCCGCAATGCGCGAGAGGTAGAGCGCATCCTCCATGGCAGTGTCCCCCCCCCCGACGACCGCGACGCGCTGCCCTTTGAAAAATGACCCGTCGCACGTGGCGCAGGCGGATACCCCCTTGCCAATCAACTGTTGCTCCGCCTGAAGTCCGAGGTATCTCGCGCTTGCGCCTGTGGCGATGATGACGGTCCGAGCCTCCAGTGTACCCCCCATCATCAGCGTCAGTTTTTTCGGAGAGGCAAGCAGGTCGCACGAGGTGACGACATCCATCATGAAGCGGGTGCCGACGCGCTCGGCCTGTTTGCGCATGGTGTTGACGAGCTCAAACCCGTTGACGGGGTTTTCGAATCCAGGGTAGTTCTCGACATCGGTCGTCTGCGTCAACTGCCCCCCCGGTTGCATCCCGTCAATGACGACGGGGTTTAGATTTGCGCGTGCGGCGTAAATCGCGGCGGTCAACCCTGCGGGCCCGCTGCCGATGATGACGATGTTTTCCATTACGTGTACCTCAAGACTTCGTCCACCGTGGTGTAGCCGTCGAGGACGTTGCGGATGGCGTCCTCGCGCATCGTCCGCATCCCGAGCTCGCGGGCGCGTTCACGGATGAACAGGGTCGGGCGGCGCTCGTTGATGAGGTCGCGGATGGGGTCGGAGACACGCAAGTATTCAAAGACGCCTTTACGCCCTTTGTATCCTGTCTTGCTGCATTTCGAGCACCCGACACCATAATAAAACTGACGGTCGCCGATGTTCTCGCGCTTCAACCCCAAACGGGAAAGGGTCTCCGCATCGGGATCGAAAGACTGTTTGCAATTCAGGCAGATGGTACGTACCAGACGTTGCCCCAGCACAGCCTCAAGCGTTGAGGAAATGAGATAGGGCTCCACGTTCATGTCAATGAGACGCGTGACTGCGCCGGCAGAGTCATTCGTGTGGAGTGTGCTGAACACCAAGTGTCCCGTGAGCGAGGCCTGCACCGCAATCTGCGCAGTCTCCAAGTCGCGGATTTCCCCGATCATCATGATGTCCGGGTCTTGACGCAGGAACGCGCGCAGCACTTTGGGGAAGGTGTTACCGCAACTCGGGTTGATCTGCACCTGCACGATGCCGTCAATGTCGTACTCCACCGGTTCCTCGGCGGTGAGGAGTTTTGAGTCAATGGTGTTGATGCGGCGCAATGCGGAGTAGAGCGTCGTGGTCTTGCCGGAACCCGTGGGTCCCGTCACGATGATGATGCCGTTGGGCTTCTCGATGTCGATGGTGATCTCGTCGTAGATGTCTTCGGGAAGCCCGATGTTTTCGAGGTCGAGCGAGACCACGCTTCGGTCCAACACACGCAGCACCACGCTCTCGCCGTGGGAGGTCGGGAGACACGAGACGCGGAGGTCAATGTGCCGCCCGGCGACGGTCAACGCGATACGCCCGTCCTGCGGGACACGGCGTTCCGCAATGTTCAGCCCAGACATGACCTTGACGCGCGAGATAATCGGTAACGCAAGCCGGCGCGGCGGCGGTGCCATCTCGTAGAGCGCACCGTCCACGCGGTAACGGATTTTGAAGTCATGTTCGAACGGCTCGAAGTGAATGTCCGACGCACGGTCCGTCACCGCCTGATACAGCACGAGGTTCACGAAGCGGACAACGGGCGCGGCAGCGGCCTGAGACTCCAGGCTCTTCTCGTCCATCTCATCCCCACCGCCGAGCGACGCATCGCCCTCCATGTCGGACTCCAGGCTGTTGAGCATATCCGCGACCGTGGAGCTCTCGTCACCGTAACAGTCGGTCACGCGCTCACGGACATCTTTTTCCCGCGCCAAGACAAACTGCACGTCCTTGGTCAGCACGAACATCAGCTCGTCCATGAAGAGCGGATCGATGAGGTTACTCGTCGCAAGGACAATCGTGCCCGCCGTGACCGCGACCGGCAAGACCGTGTACATCCGCGCCACGTTGCCCGGCACACTCTCGATGATGTCCGCGTCCAGCGTCACGCCACTGAGGTCCACGACCTCGCAACCCTGATACGCCGCCATCATGCCCAGCAAATCATCCTCTGCCACATAGCCCGTGTCCACCAGCAACGAGCGGATGGTCTTCCCGCTCCGCTTCTGCTCATCACGGAGCTCCTCCGCCTGCTGGTCGTCAATGATCCCGTTACTGATCATCAAGTCAATGAGCGGGTCATACGCGGGGGTACTGACGGTGGGGGCAAATGCTTCTGTTGTCGCCATAATTTATCTCCTGCCTTGTGCTTGCAGTTCTTCTTTCAGTTTCGCCACGATCGTGTCAGGGTCCCGCGACTTCGTCACGAGCTCATCATACGCAATCTTGCCGCTCATGTACAGTTCGAGCAGATGCGAGTCGAGCGCGACCATGCCGTACTTCGCGCCCGTCTGAATATCCGACGCAATCTGGAAGGTCTTGTTGTCGCGGATGCGCGAGCGGATCGCCGGGGTCTGAATCATGATCTCAAACGCCGCGACGCGCCCGGGCTTGTCCACGCGCGGCAACAGCAACTGCGAGATCACCGCCACCAGACCATCCGCCAACTGCGTACGCACCTGCTCCTGCTGGTCAATCGGGAACGCGTCAACGATACGGTTGATCGTCTCCGCCGCACCTGTCGTGTGGAGGGTCGCGAACACCAGATGCCCTGTCTCCGCCGCCGTGATGGCGGCCTGCATGGTTTCGAGGTCACGCATTTCGCCGACGAGGATCACGTCCGGGTCCTGACGCAACGCGCGGCGGATTGCCTCGGCGAAGCTCGGTACGTCGTGACCGATCTCGCGCTGAGTCACCACGCAACCCTTGTGCGGGTGGTAGTATTCGATCGGGTCCTCGACGGTAATCATGTGAACCGCCCGCTGTTCGTTGATGATGTTGAGCATACTGGCCAGTGTCGTCGTCTTACCCGACCCCGTGGGGCCTGTGACGAGAATCAGTCCGCGCGGTTTCCACAACAACTCCTTCACCTGTTGCGGAAGCCCGATCTGCTCCAGCGTCAGCATCTTGGTGGGAATCTGGCGAAGCACCAACGCGTAATGGTTACGCTCCTTGAATGCGCTCACACGGAAACGGGCCTGATCGCCGAACGGCAACGCGTAATCCGCACCGCCGTCGCTCTCCAGCTCTTTCAGCTTGTCCTCCGGCGTGGCGGCATACACAAGCGCCCTGGTCTCCTCCGGTGTCAACGCCGGCATATCGAGCGGCGTCAGATTACCGTGGACACGCAGCATCGGCGGAAGCCCGACGCGGATGTGAAGGTCCGAAGAGCCTTCATCCACCGTTGCCTGCAGCAATTCCTGCAGCAACCCCTTCATCTCCTCTATTTTCGCTTCAAAAACTTCTGTACTCATCAGTCTGCATCTCCCATGGTTGCGCGGAGGACTTCCTCAAGCGAGGTCATGCCCGACGCTACCTTCAATAGACCGTCTTCGCGCAATGTGCGCATCCCCATCTCGCGCGCCCTCGTACGCAAGGTGGTTGCCGGGGCATGGTCGAAAATCAACTTCTGGATCGTGTCGTCAATCAAGAAAATCTCGAAGATGCCCTTACGTCCCTTATACCCGTTACTACTGCAGATCGGGCATCCCTTGCCCTTGTACATCTGCGTGCCGGCCACGCTCTTGCCGATGGCCCCGAGCATCCGGATATCGCGCTCGGTCGGCACGTACTCGTGCTTGCAGTTCGTGCAGATGCAACGTACAAGCCGCTGGGCCATCGCCGCGCGGAGAGCAGACGCCACGAGGAACGGCTTCACCCCGATGTCCAGCAGACGCGTCACCGCGCTGGGCGCGTCATTCGTATGAAGCGTACTGAACACCAAGTGACCCGTGAGCGCCGCCTCCATCGCGATGTCCGCCGTCTCATGGTCGCGGATTTCGCCGATCATCACGATGTTCGGCGCCTGACGCAGAATCGAGCGCAGGGCCGACGAGAAGTCAAGCCCCACATCCCTGTTCACCTGCACCTGATTGATGCCCGACATCTGATATTCGACCGGATCCTCCACCGTGATGATCTTACGGTCCGGCAGGTTGATCTGCCCCAGACACGCGTACAGCGTCGTGGTCTTGCCCGACCCCGTCGGGCCCGTCACAAGCAACACGCCGTCCGGCAGGCCGATGAGCCGCTCGAACTTGTTCTGGTCGTCGGACAAGAACCCCAGCTGCGGCAACCCCAGCGAGAGGTTCGTCTTGTCGAGGATACGCATGACGATACTCTCGCCGTGGTTCGTCGGCACGGACGACACACGCAAGTCGAGGTCACGCCCCCCCACCTTAATCTGGATGCGCCCGTCCTGCGGGATACGCTTCTCCGAAATCTTCATGCCCGACATGATCTTGATGCGGCTGAGAATCGAGGCCTGCAGACGCTTGCTCGGCGTGTCCACCTGCTGCAGCGCACCGTCAATGCGGTAGCGGATACGGAACGTGCGCTCCATCGGCTCGAGGTGAATATCGGACGCGCGCATCTTGCTTGCCTCCGTAATCACGCGGCTCACAAAACGGATCACGGGCGCTTCATCATTCTCCGATTCAGAACCGTCGCTGACCTTCTCCTTTTCCGACACATCAATGTTCGGGTCATCCGAGCCGAAAAGACTCTCAAACTCCTGCGGGTAAAACTTATCCAACGCCGCCCGCACCTCCGCGCGCGGAGCGATCACCGCCCCCACGTCGCGTCCCAGCACGAGGCGCAAACTATCCACCGCGTCATAGCCCATCGGATCGCTCAGCGCAACCGTGACCATGGCGTCCGTCGCGTCAACCGGCACGACGCCATACTTCCGCGCCACCGAAGTCGGGATGAGGTCCGCCACGGACGGGGCGATGGCCTCGGCGTTCACATTCACATAATCCAGCCCGAACTGCGCCGCCAACATCCCCAGCACGGTATCCTCACTGACCGCGCCCGTCTGGATCAGGATATCGAGTGTGGTTTCCCCCTCCTGCTGGATGGAGTTCATCACCGTCGAAACCTGTCGGGGCGAGACATACCCCTGCTCCTGCAAAAGCTGTAACACATAATCATCATTTGAAGTCACTGTTTCTCTCCTTCACGCTCTCTCATCCACTGTTATTCCGTCTAACAGTGCGGCAATCGCTTCCGGTTGCGGCAACTGGCCTTTGAACTTTCGGGGAAGCGTTCTCGTCATTTTATACGCTTGAATATGCAATGTGTTCAACACTTCCAACAGTTTCTGCCATGTTTTGCGTCAGTCAAAAATCAACATAATTTTTGCACAAAACACATATAATTATGACGGAACGCTGGCGGAAAGTCAATGCAGGATGATAAAAAAAATCCTGTCATCCTGTCAAAAAATCATCTGTTTCATTTTGTCACCGAATGACACGAATGTTCGCGAATGTCTTTATTCGTATCATTCGTATCATTCGATGACAAAAAGGCATTCACGTCATTCGATGACAACATGAAACGGTACACTTTTAATGTGATTTGACGATAACCGCGCGTTGCGGGGGTTTCAGTTTTGCTCGGGCAACATGACGGCTTGCGTTGGAGGGCGAACGTCCCCGTGAGCCGAAAAAGCTGGAGGGCGAACGTCCCCGTGAGCCGAAAAAGGGGACGCGGGCGGGGTACGGGGCGGTCATGCGGGTGTGTCATCTTTTGGATGGACGCGGCGGAGCGAGCGCAACCATAGGATCAGCCGGAGGATGCGCTTTTCGATCAGGAACAGGAGCGCCAGGGCGACGAAGAAAAACACTTGCCCCGCACAGTCGTGGAACCACCCCATCGCGGCGGCCTGGCCGAAGATTATGCCGACGATGCAGATCGAGAGGATGCGGAGGATGTTGCCGAGGATCGCGACCGGGAAGGAACAGGCGAGCAGCATCCATCTCCGGCGGCGTGTTTCCCGGTTGAAGTGCGCGTATGCCGCCGCCCCCGCGGCCAGCGAGAAAAGCGAGCGGATGCCGCTGCACGGGTCGGCGACATTCAGGACGAACACGTTGTCCGGCGAGTTCCCGCAGAGGATGTGCGTCCCGTCGCGCAGGACATCAAAGTTAAACCCGTAGAGGATACTGACCGCCATGCTTGCGGCAAACGTCCGCAGGTGGGGGATGAGCGGTTCGAGATGGCGCGAGACGGGGAGGGAGAACACGAGGTACCACGCCGGGAACAGCATCAGCCGTCCCGTGCCACTGCCCCACAGCGCGTAGGGGACAGACCAGACGAGGCCGATCAGCGAGACCTGCTCGAAGAGGATCAGGCCGTGCCGCGCACCGGACCACGCCAGCGCGATGAACGCGGCGGCCCATGCGCATCCCCACGGCGACGGCAAGCCCGCGGCCTTGCGGAACTTTTTCCGGTTCAGCCAGATGTCGAACAGGCAGACAAGCGGGAAAAACCATGCGGCCGACATATCCTCGAAAGGGTCATGGAAGGCGGCGACCGTCCGGGCGAGCATCGCCCGATAATGAAACCACCCCGCGAGAAGCAGCAGAACGACAACGCACCACCGCAGCCGATGAAATCGTTTAACCCTGCCCTTGGCTATCGAGATTCCCGCCATACTTGTCGAGCCATTCACGGGCGGCCTCCCCGTACTTCGCTTCATCCTGCGACAAAACCAAAAGTAGAATTGCCTCTGCGTGTTCAAGTGCGTTCTGATATTCTGGCGTTGTCATGGTGTCTTTCTGGAAACCATCTGCCTGACATTAAAATTTTTAGCTCAATGCCGATCATCCTTGCTTGGAACACCCTGTCTCAATAAATTATCTAATGTTTGTGCAATAGGAATAACTGCTTCCCAGTCATTTCCGTAAAGCCACACGGCTTTTACTCCCCGAACAAAATAAGCATACTCCTTTTGAATTGGTTTATCAGGATTAGGAGTCGGCAGATAATCAAGAATACAAAAATCACCGACCTTATTTGTCGTGATAATGCGAGGCGCAATCTGTTCCCAACCCATGTTGTTGTTTATCATAGGAAAAAGAACGGCATTTCTGGCGTTTCTTCGGGTGGTTGCTTCGTATAAAAATCCTGTGGCAACTTCTTTGTCTTTGTAGATTACTTGAAACCCTATAGCTTCTGAATTTTCCCACGTTTTTTCCGCTGTTTTAATAAACTTATATTCATTCGTGGTCACGACACTACTTTCTTGAAAAAATGGAATTGTATTAAGAGATAAGTTCCCATTTGGCGTATCTATTTTTATTGCCCTTGCAAACAAAAGGCAATTTTCGACAACATAATAATCAAGTTCTTCATGCGCCATACACATTGAGGCGAAAACACTTGTAACCCAAAACACTGTGAGTTTTTTCATTACAGAACTCCTATTATTTAGGCTCTCCGACAGATGAGGCTACTCTTCATAGTTTGCTCATTCGACAGATGAGGCTAGAATACAGGCATCCAACAGTTTGATGAACGCAAGAATGTCTCCGCCATGTAAATTTCTCACACGGACAGCAACATTGTCCCGGCAAAAAAAGGCATCCTGAATCGTTGTTGGCTCTGCCACGTTTGCAAGTATCGGAAGAAGGCAAACATTTCCAGAACCTTCCGTGTATTGTTGAAATAGTTTACCGCTCATGTTGCTGTATCCAGAGGTCAATCCAATAAGCCTAACTAGACCGCCTGTAGCTTTATTTGTTGATGTGAAATAAGCAACTTCAAAACGGATGTTACTGTTTTCAACTATATAATCTGCCCCTTGAACTTGAAGTTCCAAATTGTTCCCTACTTGCCGTTCCACAAAATCTACCATCTTAAAGCCGTTCGTGCTTAAAGAATGGAAAACGTTTGTGAAACAGGCACTTCGCATTTGCCTGTTAGTTGTAGAAAGCAGAGTAACGTTCCCTTCAACTCTATACTCACAAAAACGCTCCCATTTGAAGAGGTTTTCCTCTGGAATTTCTGCTTCGACATATAATATCGATGAGAATACCGAGAGGGCTGTCAATACAAGGATTTGCTTCGTTTTCATTATTGGACTCCTTTGATCATTTGTTGCGCGGGGTCAACCGCATTGTTCACTTCTGTTGCAGAAAAAACACCATTTGTGTCACCACTCCAACTTACTCCCCAAGCAGACCACCCAGTACTGTCGGGACTCCATTGACGTTCAGGTATAGAGGTAATGTCAATACTAGCAGTCGCATATTGTTGAAGGTCTCCTACTCCCAAATAGGGACCTGCACACGCATCATAAATAAGTCCAGTATATCGTACAAAGGCGTGATTTCCAAAAGATGTTCGGTTCGGACTCACTAAATTGGTGTCTCCACTCGGAGCGTTCAGTAATAGGATATTATTCGGTGCCGTAGCGTGTGGAGCAAAAGGATTATTACATAACCCAACACCCACAAGGTTAATTGCACGGATATATCCAAAAGGCGGTTTTCCATTGTAATTCCCGTAAATATCTTCGCCTAAACCCATAAATACAAACTCGGAAGGTATCCCCAATAGCCGAGATGTCACATAAACACCACCTGCTTGGTCATAGCAATTTACAGTACGGTTGGTTTGGGCAGGGTTAATATAGCTTGTGAAATCAAATGTAGTAGAGCTCAAATTGATAAATGCGGTCGCCCCACGATTTGTATCATACGACATTCCATGTCCCGAGTGTAGATAACTGGTGATAGCACTCAATGCGTCGTGCGCAGTAGCCTTGCCATTTGCGCCAGTCTTATCTATCACAAATTCCAACGCATTTGTCCAAGCGTTATTCACCGCGCCGACCACGTTAGTCCACGGTGCTTGTGGCTCGTTGAAAATCACATACGCCGTGTGCGGGCCGGTGTGGGCAAAGGTGTTGGTGGCGACTGTCGTGCCGTTGGCGGCGGTGGCTTGCCATTTCCATGTGTCCATGCTTTTGCGGATTGCCGAGGGAGTATTGGTGGATGCGGTGAGTGTCACATATTCCGCATCACCGACCGAGATGCCGCTATCAAAGGTGATATTGGTGGACAGCAAACCGAACAACGCAGGATTAGCATTCGTGAACATCTCGACACCTCATACGTTATTTGTTCATAGCGTCACGCATTGCTTCGACTTTTTTAATCACTTGAATCATGTCTTGTGATGAATCGCCAGTTCCAGATGTTGTACTAATATCGGCAACAAGGTTCGTGGAAATCAAAACAACCGATGCGTTTTTTGTTGTAATTCCGCTATCATAATGGGACAACACAACAAAATCGGTTTGGTAAGTTATGTTTACCGGAGGAAGACGGCCTGATGATAAAACTCCAATCAGAAAATTCGTATAAGTATTAGCGGCATAAAATTCCGTTTCTGAATATTTAATCGTGGCTGAAAATCCTTTATTTTTATCCTTCTCAAAGTATAAATTAACGCCATATATTATTTTTGTTGTGCCATTTTCTTCTATTGAATTTCCACCTTGTGAAAATCGGGTTGTTGAAAAACCCATATTTTCTATTGATCCAACGAACGTGGCAACTGCGTTTGTAAATGCCGGGTCAAGTGATGTCACCACTTCTGCCTTAACAGTAAAATTCAGTCCGAATATTACCGCCATATTGATTGTCAAAAACAATCTTGAATTTTGTACTTTCATTCTGTGATTCCTTTACCTTATAGGGTCTCTACGTTGTCCTGGGGGTTGCCCCACAGGAAGGGGATTACTTGGACTGCAGTTACTGTAACTGCCTGGGGCGACCAAATGAAATTTGTATTCACCGATAGCCGACCCTGTTCCGAAAAGCATATCTGTAGGAACTCGTTCACTCGTGTGACTTGTTCCCGATGGGGTAGCACTGTCATCAACTTTCAAGCAAGCGTCAAATACTCTTCCAGTGTCATTTGTTGGACCGCGCCATCCCATTCGGTGATAGCCGAATCCACCCCAAAATGGTTTTCCCCAAGGCTTGTTGGAGATTGCTTTAATTTCGTTGCAATTAAATCCACTGCCAATCCATTGATTCCATAAGTCGCATCCCAAGATGTTTGACAGCGACACTACACCATTGGCACAATCCCAGCAATTTACCTCTTCGGGTTTTGCATCATTTCCGTTAAGTCTCTCAATCCATCCTGTTAAGTAAAAATAATCTACTAAATCATTGTCAAATACCGTGTATTTACATCGACCTGCTATTATATCATATTGAAACCTACCCGACTCGTAAATCGCTCTTGTTATTCCTCCAGCAGCATCCTCAAAAGTAGTCGCCCCGTTAGCCCAAGAGTTAGAACAAACAATGTCTAGCGCATTTGTCCAAGCGTTCAGTTTGTTTGTGCCACTGTGATACGCATTGTCCCACGGTTCTACGGGCTCGTTGAAAATCACATACACCGTATGCGGGCCGGTGTTGGTGGAGAAAGGCTTGACTGCGGATATGCCGTTTGCGGCAGTGGCGTTCCATTGCCATGTGTCTATACTCTTGCGGATAGCCGATGGAATATTGTTCGAGGCGGTGAGCGTGACGTACCCCTGCCCATCACCGACCGACACACCACTTGTAAAGGTGATGTTAGTGGACAGCAAACCGAACAACGCAGGGTTGGCATTCGTCACCGCCGCGTGGAGCGTCACGTTGGTGATGCTCACAGGCTCGACCGTGAGCCGCACCTTGACCGTGGGCAGAATATTTGTAGTGTAGCATATCGGATGATTTGTCATGCCGCCAGTATTCCACTCCCCGTCTGGGATGTCAAGCGATTCCGCATAACTGGCGCGGATATTTATCGCATCATTGGTGGAGGAGGCGGTGTCGTGGTTGAATTTGATGTTGGTCACGCCTACCTTGAACGCCGTGAACTTGACGGTGTGGGAGTAGGGAGTGACGTACACGCCGGGGGCGGGGTAGCGGGATTCGCAGTCGTAGGTGATCGTGCCCTCGGCTGGGGTGAGGCACTCCAGCCAGCAGGTGAGATCGTCGGTCAGGGAGCCGGGGAGGAAGTTGGGCGCAGGGTACAGGACTGTCCCGGCAGGGGTGGATGTCCACGTCATGCCGCCGTTGGGACTGCTGCGGAGCCTGAACGCGCCGTCCGGGCCTTTCAGCGTGAGCCTGTAGAGGAAGGCGGAGGCGTCGTGCGCCACACCGCCCTCGGCCTTCAGGGAGACCCTGTGGAGTTTGCCTGTCTCCACGCCGTAAATCACGCCGTGCTGCGGGGACACCTGCTGGAGCAATGTGTCGTCCGTGCCGTCAATCACGTCGTCATCGTTCATGTCGGGGCGGACGGCCGTGCGGACGGCGGCGACCCTGATTACATTTGAGCAGACAAGGACATCCGAGGAGTGGTTGAGGTAGCGGCTGGAGTAGGAGTAGGTGATGCTGCCCTTCCCGGGGTTCGGGCACCCCAGCCAGAAGTTGGTGGTGATCGCCGGACCGGAGCCGTCGAGGAAAAACCCGAACGGCGATCCGTTGGCGGAGGATGTCGCCAGCGCGTTGGCGTTGGTGTCCGCATACAGGGCGAACGCGCCGTCCGTGCCTTTGAGCGTGACCGTGTAAACCCTCCCCGTCACGCCGCCCTCGGAGGTGAAGTCCACACGGTGGAAGCGGTTGCTTGCCGCGCCGTACACCGCGCCGGGCCACCCGTCCTGCTGGGACACTTTGAGCATCTCCGCGTCCGTCTGGTTCACGTTCCCGTCGCCGTCCATGTCCGGGCTGACGCTGACGCGTATGGCGGTGAACTTGAGCGTGTCGGTGGCGAAAAGGATATCCGGCTTTCCGGCCTCGCGGATGTAGTAGGCGTAGGTGGTCTCGCCCTTGCCGGGGTCGAGGCATTCGAGCTTGAGGTCGAGGGAGGCGGGGTTGTCCCCGCCCTGCAGATCGTACTCCGCCCCCTGCGGGGTGGAGGTGAGGATGACCCCCTGGCCTTTCCATAATTTGAACGCGCCGTCCGCGCCTTTGAGCGTGACCTTGCAGACGGAATCCGATGCCGGGCCGCTGGTGGAAAACCTGATGCTGTGCAGGCGGTTCGTCTCCGCCGCGTAAACCGCGCCGAACGCTTCGGAGATGCCCTCCAGCAGTTTCTTGTCGGTCTCGTCCACCGTGCCGTTGAAGTCCAGGTCAGGCAGGACTTCGGAGTTGATTGCGAGAATCGGCAGGGAGTGGGAGTAGTTGTAGTTGCTCGCCACGCCTGTGCCGTTGAAGGTGAGGGTGAGGGTGGCGGCGCCGCCGTCGGTTGGCATAATCCATGCCTCGAAGGGGAGGTTGTTGGTGAGGGTCTGCCCTGCGGTGAGCAGGGTGGGCGTGCCGGAGTAGTGGTCGGAGATGGTGATGGCGGGGGACCCTTCGAGCGCCAGCGTCTTGTCGCCGGGCAGGTTGACGTAGTCGTGTATGTGGATGTACCCGATCCGGGGCTGGTTGTCCAGGAAGGATATCATTTGGGTTCGGGGGGGGACGGCGATGCTGTCGAGGATGTCGCCGTCCCCGATGCCGCTGCCGCTATGCCCGTGGGCGGCCGTGATCTTCATGTTCGCCACGGTGAAGGCGTTATCCTGCGTGAGGGTCTGGCCGCCCTCCGTCCACTGGAGCGTGAGGAGGCGGTCTCGTAGCATCTCGCTCCGATCCGTTTGAGAAACATTTTCATCAAAATGCTCCATAGCCACGCCGAACATGACATCTACCAGTAGATTTGTCAAAACTGATTACACACTCCTTCGGGTCTCCTTTGAGATATCTTTGTCCGTCCAATGAGACTGAATATGTGGGTCTTCCATAATACTCCACATCATAACCTCGGCTGGGATTCCACCAATAAGGCGGGCCAGCATGAAACTTTGCGATTGCCTGCCTGTCTAAAACAGGCAAAAGCCCCCCATCTTGAACATATACTTGTATGACTTCGGGTGTTGTATCACAACGATAATAACAGATACTAAAGAAGAATCCATATTCCCTAAAGTATTCGTTCGATGTTGCGGCAGTAGCTAACCTTTCTCTTAGCCGGCATTGTGCTTCTCTGGAGCGTGTAAGAAAGAGATCACAACCCCACGCATATATCAGCAGACATATCAATAAAGTGCCACCGAATAGAACAACAACACATATCTTCATTGTATTTCTCATAGTTGTCTCCTCTTTTTACGATTTAGTATTTTCCATATCGTCGTGCCAAGAGCAACAGTAGCCAAAAGTCCAACGATGACATAAAGCCAATGATTGGATTGCTTCTTGCCCCCGGTTGTAACATCTGTAGTCTCGGTTATAACGGGGGGTACTCTTTTCCCCGTGATTTCTTGTTCTTTTTTAGCTCTAGGAGTTTCTGTTTTCACAATTTCTTCTGTTGCGAAAACTTGTTGTCCCTTTGCTTTTGCGTACCACTTCTTTGCCTCGTCACTATCCTTTGTAACGCCAACCCCTTTTTCGTAGCAGATCCCAATGATACGTTGACTATGCGCATTCTCTTGTTCGGCGGATTTTTTCAGCCATTCAAAACCCTTTGTGGCATCGCCCATATTTCGAGCATCTTCACGATTCATAAGATAAAGCACACCAAGGGCGAGTTGGGCATACCTATTGCCTTGCTCTATCGCTTCACCAACCACTTGACCAATTGTGGTGACATTATCGTCTCCCGTACTCTCAACATCTCCAATCAAATAAAGCATCCCGAGAAGGTATTGGGTGTTTTCATCTCCTGACGAGGCAGATTTTGTGAGCCATTCCAACCCCTTTGCGAGATTTTTGTCAACACCCATGCCTCCAAAATGGAAATAGCCAAGGTAGAATTGTGCTTGGGTATGTCCTTGCTCGGCTGATTTTGCAAACCATTCCGCCCCTTTCACATAATCAACTTTCGAGCCGTTCAACTGGGGGGCAAAAGAATAAAAATAGCCAAGCCTATATTGAGCATCCATGTCGCCTTGTTCCGCTTTCACGGTCAAATCACTCAATAATTTCGTATGCTTTTGCTGCGCAACGGAATCCCCCCCTTGCGCCTTTGCATATAACACTTCTAGCGCTTCACTTTCGGGGTAATCGCCAGTTGCATTTGCAATTATCATGCAAGATGTGATACTCAGGATAATTGCTGCGGTGCGTAATGGCTTATTCGCTTTCATGTTTATTCTCCTTACTTTCGTTAGAGGCTAGGGTTGTGGGTACGGGAATGGTCTATGGTACGAATGCTCAATCATTATCCGATGGCGGTAAATCTTGCCACGGCTGGAACGGTCGGCTCCACTCGTTCCTTTGCCGTAACCGATTTGCAATGCCGCCGCATGGGACGGCAATTCACCGTCCCCGTAATTGAAGTCATAGAGGTCTTCGAGCGTACATAGGAAATTTACTGCTGTCACAACCAATCTGGGATTACTCCAAGGAAAACGTTTCTCCTTTGTGACCGCGAATTGGTAACTGGGGTTTATGACGCGTCCGCGGCCGATTGCGCCGAAAGCGTCGAAATTATCAAAAGCGTCCGTGCCAGCAATGACTTGGTTGAGAAGCGCACTGAACCCGCCGTAATTGTCATCTTCCCCAATAACGATTGTGTGGTGCGGAACCCATTCAGGGCTATCGCTTTTGAACAAGTCGGGGACATCCGTGTGCGGCATATCATACCATCCGAATGTGGCGGTAGTGCCAACGGCGGCGTTTTCAAGTTCCGCTTCGGCTAACGGTCTTACGTTTGTATTATAAAACGCCTGTAACTTCGCGCCAGTCGCTGTTTGGACATAATAGCCGCCAACTATTGGGCTTGGACTTGCGACAAAGGTTTGCAAAGCGAACGGCTTGCGGTCTGCGAAGAATTTCGCCACTTTGGTTTGGGCATCCCAGCAGAACTCTTGGATGGTTGCGTTCCCGTTGTCATCGAAATCCGCCCCGCTGTTATGCGTCAGCCATTCGGCGTAACCCGTGGCATCGGCAAAGGCTGAAAAGACAACAGGGGTTGGGGCAGACGGACGGAGATTGTCGTGAAGCTTAGTACGATCCCCATTGTAATAAAACAGAGCAAGGAATGACCTTGCGTGTGGCGCGATCAAGAGCGGAGGCGAGTCAAACCCTAACGGTAGATGGACTTTCCCGTTTATCTCGCTTTGATGCGCCGCATATTTCTCCTTTGTGATGCCCTTGATTGTGGCGTAACGCGGCTGGCCGCTGAAAGTGTTCTTGTCATCCTTCGGGCAGGTGTAAACAAACAATGGCGAGGACTCGTCGTCTTCCAAAAGCCCGTTTTCGTTCAAGTCCTTTCCTGCGCGGATTTCATACGTGACGACTTCGGCGGTAGATGGCGCGGGAATCTCCATCGTAATAGGCGTGGACGAATTCGCAGACACTGCCGTGTCGCTTCCGTTGATTTTATTTCCGTTTTGGTCAAATGCCGCGCAAACATATTTGTCTCTGTCCTGTACGGGTTGTATATCTAAGTCCAGCGAGATTTTGAACTTGCCGTCTGTCTCATCCCCCACCAGATAAAGATGATTCCTCTGTATGCCGTAGAGAGCCTCTGTCGCCGAGTCATATTCCTGATAACCGTTTCCTGATTTGTCATCCTTACGTGTCGGGTCAAAAATCTGGTTCGCCTTGTTGCCCGTCTCCCACAGCAGGTTCAGCTTAGCTCCCTGCACGGTAATCGGCAGGGAGTGCCTGGCGGTGTAGTTGCTCGCGACGCCCTCGCCGATGAACTCGATGTCCACGGTGGCGTTGCCGGGGGCGAGGGCCTTGACCTGGAGCAGGAACGACGGGGGGTTGGTCTGGACCTGGCCGTGGACAAGGTGGGGGTCGGTGATATAGGGGGAGGGGTACCACAGCTCGATGATCCCGGGGTCGCCGCCGAGCGTGAGCGTCGTCTGCCCGGGCAGGGCGGCGCAGGCGTGGATATAAATCCACCGCATGACGGAGGGGTCGGCGGCCATCAGCATCGCCTCCGCGGGGGGGGTGATGCTCTTGAGGATGTCGCCCTGGGAGACATTCTGGTAGCCGTCCCCGTCGTAGTCCCCCGCGACATACACGCTGATGACGGTGAAGGCGTTGTCCTGCGTGAGGGTCTGGCCGCCCTCCGTCCACTGGAACGTGAGGAGGCGGTCGCCGGGCAGGGAGCTGGGCGTGACCCCCGTGACGTGGACGGCCGTGCCGGGCGCCCCCTCCGCGCCGACACTCAGCGGGACGAGGCTGCCGCCCGCGTCGCGGATGCGCGCGTCCAGCCCGGAGTCCTTGGACGTGAGCTTGAGGGGGCCCGCTTCCTGACTGCCGGGGCCGGACGGGGGGGGCGTGTTATGCTCGGGGCAGGGGCAGCACCCCCCCCCGCCGCCGTCCCCGCCGCCCGGGTAGCGGCCGGCAGGGTAGAAGGTCACGTAGTCCTCAAGGTCGCGGGGGGAGGAGAGGGGGGTCTTCGTGACGCGGCCTCGGTAGAACGTGCCGGGGCCGTTGGCGGGGGGGGCGTTGGTCGCGCCGCCCTCGCCCTCGCACAAATGGGGCGGGGGGCCCTGGTACTCGACCTGGCAGCTCTCGCACCAGTAGCGGTGGCTGTGGCAGTCGCAGTTCTCATGGTCGTCGTGCTCCCCCCCTTCGGGCGGCAGGAGGCACGAGCAGTAGAACGCGGGGCAGGAGGCGTCGTAGGTCGTGCCCTCCACCGTGAACGCGACGGTGACGGCGGCGGGCTTGTTCTGGAGGTCGGGGCTGAAAGTCGCGGTCTTGCCCTGCGCGGCCTGTCCGCCGTAGTCCCAGACGATCTCCCCTTGGAGCCCGGCGGTGCCCTCGGCGGTGAAGGTGTAGGGGGAGTCGCTGTGGAAGCAGACGTTCGTGGGTTCTATCCGGAGGTCGGGGATGCCGAGCGCGCCGAATGCGCCGGGGTCACCCGCGCCGTTGTTGTCGCCGTTGCCGTTGTCGCCGTTATTGCCGTCCCCCCGGGGCCAGGGGTCGGGGATGGGGAAGACGGGGCCGGGATCCTCCCCGCCGTCGTCGCCGCCGGGGTCACCCCCCCCTCCGGGGTCTCCTCCGTCCCCTAGGTCGCCGCCGTCGCCTGGGTCGCCGCCGGGGGGGAGGCCGTTCTTCTCGTCGACGAGCCAGTCCGGGGGGGTGTACTGGATGACGACGGCGGGGTCGTGGGCGGTGATCGTGATGTCGGGGAGGACGGGCAGGGGGGCGCGGACGCTGATGGGGTAGTCAACGCCTTTCTCGAGCCACACGTCCCACGAGCCGGGGTCGCGTAGGAGGACGCGGCGGGCGTAGGAGTTAGGAGTTAGGAGGTAGGAGTTAGGAGTTTCTCCGAACCACAGCACGGCTCCGGGGGGGGCTATGGGCGTGTGGAGCGTGACCGTCACGCAGAAGTGGCCGGGGCCGGTGAAGGGGTGGTTGGTGGGGCTGTAATGGGAGTGGGGGGGGAGTTTGTTGATGACACGGAATAGCCAGTTGGTGGGGTCGGGCCCGGCGTGGGCGTGGAGGGGGCGGGGGTCGTCGGAATCAACGGCGCCGTCAAGGTCGGAGTCCGGGTCCAGGGGGGCGGTGTCGAGGACGAGCTCCGTGAGGTCGTCAAACCCGTCGCCGTCGGTGTCTTTGAGGCGGGGGTCGGTCAGGTACAGGAAGACCTCCTCCCAGTCCGTCAGCAGGTCGCCGTCGGAATCGCCGCCGGGGGCTTCCGGGTCGAGGATGCCGAAGCCGCAGAAGTGGAGCTCGATGCCGGAGGGGCTGGAATTAGGAATTGGGAGTTGCAGATGAGGAATGGGGGCGGAGCAGTTCAGCACATTGGTTTTGATTCCTAATTCATCATTCCTCATTTCTAATTTCACCTCCACGCCGCCGCCGTTGTGCTGCGCGCCGAGGGTGAGGTTGGCGAGGGCGTTGGTGTAGGCGGCGGGGTCGGGGCCGTGGAGGGCGCAGCGGATGAGGAAGTCGCCGTTGCGCCGCAGGGCGAGCTGGACGGTCGCGGGGTAGGCGGGGTCCCTGTCCAGCAGGATATGGTCCCACGTCAGCCGGATCTCGTTGTCGCCGGTCGCGTGCCAGAAGCACGATCCGGCGGCGGGCGAGAAGCCGATGGCGCCCTTGAGCGGGGCGATGAAGGACCCGCCGCTGTCGTCGAGGATGGGGAGATCGTCGGGCAGGTCGCGGTGCAGGTCCCCGAAGCAGACCATTCCCGACGTGACGGCGTAGGCCCCCTCGTGGAGCGTCTCGCGCAGCGGGAACCGCCACCCCCCCATGGGCAGCCAGAGGCAGTCATGCGCGACGCCCCCCGACCACGGCGCGTTCGTCACCGCGCCCGGCGGCGGCACGAGCGCGCCCGGGGCCAGCGGCGCGGCCGAGCGCAGCGCGAAGCCCGCAGCGTACTCCGCCGAGGTCAGCGTGTTCGTGGGCGCGGGCCCGAAGCCCAGTTCCTCCCGCAGATCGTCGAGCTCCCCGCCGCCGCGCGAGCCGCCGCCAGGCAAACCCCCGCCCTCCGGGCACCCCCTTTCAAAAGGGGGCTTTCCCTTTCCGGGACGGGCGATCCTCGCCCTCGCGGCCTCGATCTTCTGCAACAGTTCCAGGTACTCCGGCGCGTCCTCCGCGACGCCGTCCGCCAGCATCTCCGCCCGCTGGGCCTCGTAGGCGCGTAGTATACTGTGCTGGCTCTTCCCCGCCTTACCGGCCAGGACCGCGAAAAGCAAAACGGAGGCCGCACACGCCAGGACCTTGACTTTCTTTTTATTCGTGAGACTCATGTTTCCTCCCTTTCCGGCTTCACCTCAGGATCATCAGGGTCCCGTCCGCATAGAGCCTCACCTCCGCCGACACCGCGCCCGCGCCGCCGCGCGCCGTCACCTTCACCGTGTCCCAGCCCCCCGGGTCGAGCCACTTCAGCAGCGTCGCCCCGTCCAGCCCGGGGAACGACACCGCCGCGCCGTCCGCCGTCAGCCGCATGATCCCCGACGGCTCGCCGCCGGGGTCGAGCCGGACACAGGCCGTCAGGCTCCGCAGGCCCGCGGGCGCGGGGCCGCCCGGCTGCGCGGCGAATTTTTTCCGCAGCCTGTCGCCCCGGACGTACCACCCCTCACCGTCGCGCCAGCCGAGGATGACCGTTGTGCCCTCGAGGCCCAACCCACCGCCCTGCCCCCTGCCGAGGGCGACCTCCGCGCCGCCGCCCTGCGCGCCGTCCAGCGACAGCGTGACGGCCACCGTCCGCGCCGTCGGGAACCACCCCGGCGCCGCCGCCTCGGCGGAAGCCTCCAGGTCGGCATGCTCGGGCGACGGCGCGTACAGCCGCACCGGATCCGCTGCCAGAGCGGTGACGGACACAACCGATAAAATGGAGATCAAAAATTTCACAATACTTATTTTCTCAAAAACGCCCTTGTCCCGCAAGGGCAGATTTCCTGTAAACCGTATTTTCCGTAAACAGCGAACGGAGTGCGGACTTTCCTGTCCGCCTATTGATTGTTCTGCGGACAAGAATGTCCGCACTCCGTTAATTCCTTCGTACTTCATCAGTTTTCGCATCCGCGTTCCCTCCTTCAACATCACAACCTGAAAAAGTACCGCCAATCTGATGGCGGCAGGAGGATAGAAAACTACAGCACTGAGAGTAGCCCGGCTTATTGGGTATTCATCCGGCCTCCTACCAAGGGTTCCGCTTACGCTTCCACTTAGGCAGACCAGTGCGTGGGGTTTTCTATTCCCCTTTCTTTTTGCGCAGACCAACAACCAAACCACCGGGCTAACACGAGACAACAGCCAAAACCACTGACTCGTGAAAGCCAACAGCAAAGCCATTGACCTGTGCACCGTATACAATACCAAATCCTCCCCGCGCATGGCAACTACTTTTTTTGGATTTTTTCACCGGATTTTTTCACCGGATTTTTTCTCACACAAAGGCACGGAGGGCACAAAGGTTGTTATAGCTAAATCAGTTTAAAAGTGTTCCATTCTTACATCCCGTTAGGGATGTGTCTC
>WRML01000001.1 GCA_009777165.1 Kiritimatiellota bacterium | reverse complement strand
GGCGGGGGGGCGGGGGGTGGGTGTGTGCTGGGGGGGGGGGGGGGGGGGCTTCAGCATGGAGCAGAAACGGCAGGTCCTCCTCGGGACGTATGTGGTGGGCCAGGGGTGTTATGAGGAGTATTTCCTGCGGGCGCAGAAGATCCGCACGCTCATCAGGAGGGATTTCGAGGAGGCGTTCAAGGTGTGCGACGTGGTGGCGGCGGACGGCGGGACGGGGGTGTGGTTTGCCTTGTCCGCCGAGCTTGCGGGTCTCTGCGCGTTGTCGATGGGTGACGTGACGATCGTTGCGCCGGCGTTTCGGGAGGATTTGGTTTTGCGGGCTGCGGCCGCGTATGAGGAGGTACGGTGATGAGCAAGTATTTGGTGACCGTCGGGCTGGAGACGCATGTCCACCTGAAGGTGAAGAGCAAGCTGTGGTGCGGGTGCAGCACGGCGTTCGGGGCGGAGGCGAACGCGAACACTTGCCCGGGGTGCCTCGGGTTCCCGGGGACGCTGCCGGTGGTGAACCGCGAGGCGGTGCGGCTGGCGGTCACGGGGGGGATGATGCTGGGGTGCGAGATCAGCCGCTACAGCACGTTCGACCGGAAGAGCTATTTCTACCCGGACATCCCGAAGAATTACCAGATCACCCAGAGCCTGCGCCCGTTCTGCGTGGGGGGGGGGGTTGAAATTAGGAATGAGGAATTAGGAATTAGGAATGAGGCGTTAGGCGTTAGGAATCATAGCGTGAAACGCATCCGTATCCACCACATCCACCTGGAGGAGGACGCGGCGAAGATCAACCATTACGCGCGGTTCAGCGGCGTGGACTTCAACCGGGGGTGCATGCCGATGATCGAGATCGTGACGGAGCCGGATATGTCGTCGCGCGAGGAGGTGATGGCGTACCTGCACACGTTGCGGCAGATTTTGATTTATGCGGGCGTGAGCGATTGCGACATGGAGAAGGGCCAGATGCGCTCGGACGTGAACGTGAGCATCCGCCCGGAGGGTCAGGAGAAACTCGGCACGCGCGTCGAGATCAAGAACATGAACACGTTCAAGGGGATTGACGCGGCGCTGGAGTATGAGATCGCGCGGCAGATCCATGCGCTGACGCACGGCGGCAGGCTCGTGCAGGAGACACGGCGGTGGGACCCGGACGCCGGAGAGACGCAGTCCATGCGCACTAAGGAGAACGCGCATGACTACCGCTACTTCCCGGACCCGGACCTCGTGCCGGTCGTGCTGAGCGAGGAGCAGATCGAGACATGGCGCGCGGCGCTGCCCGAGCTGCCGTCCGCGCGGCGCGAGCGCATGGTCAGGGAGTACGGCATCCCGGAGTACGACGCGGGGGTGCTGGCGGACGAGAAGGCGAATGCGGATTTCTTCGAGGCGGCGGCGCGGCTGTGCGGCCAGGGCAAGGCGGTGTCGAACTGGTTTATGACGGAGATCATGCGCCTGCTGTCCGAGACGGGCAAGGCGATCTCCGAATGCGCGTTCACGCCCGAGGCACTGGCGGAGCTGGTGACGCTCGTGGGCGGGCGCGTCATCAACGGCACGACCGCAAAGGAGCTTGTGGCGGAGATTTTCGAGAAGGGCGGGATGCCGGGTGCGCTGGTCGAGGCGCGCGGGCTCGGGCAGGTCAGCGACACCGCGACGCTGGAGGCGTTCGTGGACAAGGTGATCGCGGAGAACCCGAAATCCGTCGAAAGCTACAAGGCCGGCAAGACCGCGGCGGCCGGGTTTATCGTCGGGCAAGTGATGAAGCTCAGCCAAGGCAAGGCCGACCCCCAGATCGTCGGCAAGCTCGTGTCGGAGAAACTTGCGAATCTATGAAACGGGCGTTTATAAGAACATGAAAAAACCGGGAAAACAGATTATTGAGCCTGACTGTTTTCAGTTATCGCGCCGATAAAAAGCGGATGTCGTTCTGGAAGCGAGGCAGGATGTTATCGTAGATGTTGGCGTTGGCGTCAATGGGAAGGAGACGGTCTTCGACGCGCAGGATCGAGCCAATCTTCTCAAATCCGCTCCATTGCCCGGTGCCGACGGCGGCAATCGCGGCGGCACCCAGGGCGGCGGCGTCTTGGCCGATGGTCGTCGTCGTCATCGTGACGCGCAACACGTCGGCGTAAATCTGCCGCCACACGCCGCTGTTGGCGCCGCCGCCGACGGCAATCATTTCGGAGCGTATCGCCGCGAGCGAACGGAAGGCGTCCAGCACCAGCCGCAGGTTCAGGGCAATGCCTTCCATCACGGCGCGAATCACGTCGGCGCGGGTGTGCGTGAGATCGAGCCCCAAGAATGCGCCGCGGATGGACGGGCTGGGGTCGAGCGATGACCCCCCCGCAAGGCTTGGGTTGTGCAGGAGCCCTCGCGCGCCAGGCGGCGAGTGCTGGGCTTCGGCATCCATCAGCGCATAGACCGTGCGGTTTTCCGCTGACGCGCGTTCGGTGAGGTCGCGGCAGAGCTGGTCGCGCAACCAGCGGAACGTGGTGCCGCTGGAGAAAATGGCGAGCGCCGAAGTGAACATCCCGGGGACGACGTGCGCAAAGACGTACGGTTTCGTCCGGCTGTCGAGGAGCGGTTTCGAGTCGGAGACGGCAATCCACGACGAGGAGCCGAGCGAGGCGTAGGAACGTCCCTCCTGAAAACATCCGGCGCCGAGCGCCATGCAGGAATTGTCCACGCCTCCCGCCGCGACAAGGAGCGTGGGCGGAAGCCCGAGCTCATCGGCGGCTTGGGGCGTGAGGGGGCCTAAAATCGCTGTCGCGGGGACCAGCCTGGGGAACAGCGACGGCGAAAGCCCGGCGCGCGCAATCAGTTCGCCGTCATAGTCCCATCCGGTCAAATCGTAGCCGCCGCAGCCGGAGGCGTAACTGTAGTCGGTCGCCTGTATGCCCGTGAGGCGGTAGTTGATGTAATCTTTTGTGCCGAGCACCGTGGCGAGGCGGCTGAAGCGTTCGGGCTCGTTGTTTTTGTGCCACAGCATTTTGAACAGCGTGTAGTGTGCCGCAGGGAAACCGTTGCCGGTGCGCAGATACCAGTCGGTCGGGTCCACGTGACGGAAAAACGCCGCGGCCTCGTGCCCCGCGCGGCTGTCGGACCAGATGGGCGTGGTTGCTCGCAGCAGGTTGCCGTCGGCATCAAGCGGCACACAGCCGAGACTGTGGCCGGAAATCGCGAGGGAACCGATGTCGTGCCCTGTGATGCCGTGTGCCGCCACCGCCTCCAGCAGTCGCCGTGTACTGCGCACGATGGCGTCCCACCAGTCGGCGGGTCGCTGCTCGTGCATCCCCGGTCCGGGATAGAGCGTCTCGTAAGGCTCGAACACGGAAGCCAGCCGCACGCCGTCGCTGTCGAACAGCGACGCTTTGTTGCCACCGGTACCCAGGTCATGGGCAAGAATCAAGCGTTGCATCGTTGTCTCCTTTGGCATTCGCTGAAAATCGCCCTGGCGGTTTTATGGCCGATGCCGAAGCGTTCCGCGCCGAGGCGGTTCATCTCGAGCAGGGTGTCGAGGTCGCGGACACCGCCCGCGGCTTTGACACGCGCGGCGTTGCCGACCGTCTGCTTGATGAGCCGGACGTGCTCCACCGTCGTCCCTAGCGATGCCCAGCCGGTGCCGGTCTTGACCCAGGACGCGCCCGCGCGAACCGCAATCTCCGATGCCGCCGCAATCAGGTCGGGCGGCAGATACGCGCATTCGAGAATGACTTTGAGCGGCACAGGGGCAACCGCTTGCTTGACGGCCGCAATGTCCGCCTCGACCTGTCCGAGCCGTCCCGACAGCAAGGCACCGATGTTCTGAACCATATCAATCTCGCCGCAGCCGAGCGCGAGGAGTTCCTTGGCCTGGGCGACTTTCATGGCGGTCGTCTCGCCACCGCTCGGGAACCCGACCGTCCCCCCGGCGACAACCGAAGTCCCGTGCAGTAACCCGACGAGTTCCCGCGTGAACGCCGGCAGCGCAAACGCTGCGGCACAGGAATACTCCCTCGCCAGTGCGGCGACGGACTGCACATCGTCCCAACCGGAATCCGCACGAACCGCACTGAGGTCAATCATGGCAACAAGCTGATGGAGGTCCATTTGCATACGCCCTTTTTTCCGCACGCCGAGGATTCATCTGGGGCTACCCGATTCCGAAGGCCGCTTTGAACGCGCCGGCGATTTCAGGATGCAGGGACTCGTTGATGCCGTTGTCGTCGAACGGCAATCCCATTGCGGCGAGATCGTGTTTGAGCTGGACGGTCTCCTCCGCCGGCGACACGCGCGGCGGCACGGCGCGTCCCAGCGGCGTGAGCCACGCATTCAACGTGTGACCGCCGTCCACGAGCAGGTCAAGCCCCGTGACGTAATTCGCCGCATCCGACGCGAGGAACACGACTGGGCCATACACATCCTCGGGACGTTGAACATACCCGAGCGGCGTCAACTCACGGATACGCGCACGGACCTCCAGCGGTGTCGAGGCATGCATCGGCGACAGGATGTAGCTCGGGCTGATGCAGTTGACGTTGATGTTGTACGTCCCCCATTCCGCAGCGAGCATCCGCGTCATCTCGACCACCCCCCCCTTGGATGCGTTGTACGACGCGTTGCAGTTGCAGATCCGCGCGGACATGGAGGCCGTATTGATAATCTTCCCTTGCACCGGCGACTGCTTCAGGAACTGCTTCGCCTCAGCCTGCGCGCACAGATACATCCCGGTCAGGTTGACGCCGATGACCTTGTTCCAGTCCTGGAGCGAAAAATCCACGTCACCGCCCAGGATACCGATCCCGGCGTTGTTGACACCGATGTCGAGCCGCCCGAATTTTTGGGCGACAGCCTCGACCATCGCCTCGACCTCTTCCTTTTTCGTCACATCGCAACGGACGAACAACGCATCCCTGCCGTAGGACTGAATTTCCTTGGCGGTCGTTGGCCCCGTCTTGTCATCCACGTCAACGATCGCGACATCCGCCCCTGCCTTTGCGAGCGCGACGGCGTAACCCCGCCCGATCCCGACCGCCGCGCCCGTGACGAGCGCCTTCTTGCCGCTTAAGTCAAACATCTTCATCATCTGATAACTCCCGATTTTAAAAAAAGAACCATATCACGAACGGCAGTGAAAGTCGAGCGAAACCTTTTTCGCGCTTTCAAAACCATGCCGGGGGGGGGTGGTATTGTATGCGGCGTACGGGTCAATGGCGTTGCCGTTGGCTTGTATGGGTCAGCGGTTATGGCTGTTGTCCTTCAAAACGCGCGTCAACCGCCTTCCGGCTGTGCCCGTGCCCTCGACAAGACGGTAACCCAATAAAACCCCAGCTGTAACTCAACCGCCTTTCGGCTGTGCTTACACCTTTTTTGTTTGTGTCAAAAAGTAAGGGGGCGCTGTAACTCAACCGCCTTTCGGCTGTGCTTACACCTGTCAGGCGTAGGTTATACGCATACGGGCGGCTGTAACTCAACCGCCTTTCGGCTGTGCTTACACCCTTCCGCTGGTTCAAAGTGACGGTCTCCGGGTGTGACTCAACCGCCTTTCGGCTGTGCTTACACCGACATCCGAGGAATCCCGAACGCGTGGTTGGGTGTGACTCAACCGCCTTTCGGCTGTGCTTACACCACGAAATGGCGGCGATCCATGAGGCGGACCAGTGTGACTCAACCGCCTTTCGGCTGTACTTACACCTACGCCCGCCGCGTCCTGCTCCGCGACCCGAGTGTGACTCAACCGCCTTTCGGCTGTACTTACACCCTGAACGGATGTCCTGAACCCCCTTGATGCGGGTGTGACTCAACCGCTTTTCAGCTGTAAAACATCATCATACCACACCCGCCGCCGGAAGGCAAGCCCCGAAACGCCCCGAAACGCCGCTCGCGAAACGCCGCTTAAACGGGGGCGCTTAAACGGGGGCGCGGGGCTTCCGTTTTAGCCCGGTAAAAAGGTTGTCGGCCTGTACGGAAAGTAAGGGGAGTAAAAACCCTAATTCGGGCCCTGTCGAAGCGGAAGCGGAACACTTGGCAGGAGGCCGGCCGAACATCCAATAAGCCGGGCTACTTCTCTATTGTAGTTTTTTGTCCTCCTGCCGCCATCTGGTTGGCGGATCTTTTTACGGTTGTGATGTTAGGAAGGGTCTCGTCATCATCGGGACAAGATGGGTATGCAGTTAAAGTTACACAGAGGTACACGGAGGACCGCAGAGTCGCACAGAGCATGCATATAGTGAAATCACTTTTAAAGCATACCGTAACAACATCCCGTTAGGGATGTTTCTTTCGGTAGAAGAGAACGCAAAAAAATCATGGCATCCCATCGGGATGCCTCTTTTAGGTGCATCCCGTGCCCCATCGGTCGCACCTGTGTCCTGAACGATTCGAAGTGAAAAAGTGGGAAAAGGGCGGAAAACGTTTGAATATTAGGGACTTATGGTGACAAAGGGCGGATTTCCGTACCTGAGAAAAAAGACCGCCTGAAGGCGCGGTATATCAAACAGTTGAGAAAAAAAACCGCCCCGCAAGTATCATGCAGGACGGTTTCTTTGTTTCTGCAAACGCGGGCCCGCCTAAAGGGTCCGGCGCATTGCCGCGCTCTCGTCACGATGCCTCCTGCGCCGCCTTTCTGATCAGGCGGCGGCGGTGGGTGTCGAGCATCTTGAAGACGTCGGCGAGCCGGTCCTCGGGGATGTCCTCCCAGGACTCGGGCAGGCGGAGGTGCTTGAATATACCGCGCGCGTATGCCCACGGCTTCGCCTCGCCCGTAATCTCGCCGATCCGGCGGAGCTGCTCGCCGATGAGGTGCCGCCACCTGTTCGCCACGTCCATGCTCCATTTGGCGACGGCGGCGTAGTCGTCGGCGATGATGGCGGTCTCGAGCATGAGCCTGCCGAAGTCCGCGCCGGGCTTGACGGCGTTGATGCTGTCGGTGTAGCCGGTGTGCCGGCGTATCCAGGCGTGGCGGGCGGACTCGTCGTCCGCCGCGCCAACCAAGACGCGTATCTCGCGCTTCGCCTTGCCCCACAGCTTGAAGAACGCGACGCGCTGGTTTTTGGTTGCCATTGTCAGCCTCCTCCCTTCGCGGCATCATTCCACTTCCCGGCGGCCTCGCCCCCGGTCTTGCCGTAGCCGGCCGTAAGTTTCTCATGGGGGGATCGGACTGTCCCCGAGCAGTACGAATACCACCTGCTTAATTTTCCGCTGTATCCCTTTACGGAGCATGAGGCCTTAACGAAAACGGGCCCGTTGCCGCAAGCGGGGCATTTATAAACTTTCATTGCCCCTCCTTTGTGACCTCCGTGCCTTCGTGTGTGCTTTCCACCCAGCAGTCGGCGATGTCGAGCCGTACCGCCTTCATGTCCTGCTGGCGGCTCCCGCGCCGCTCGACGCGGATGTAGCACTTGCCTTTCTCGGGGGCCATGGACTCGACGAGGAGCGCCTTCGCCTCCGCCCAGTCCTTGTGCGTGATGTTCATCTTGAGCAGGTTCGCGACGCGCCCCATCGAGAGCGACCCGGACCGCGTGACCTCGAACGCCTGCTTGATGATCTCGAAGAGCGCCCTGCCGTCGTCGCCGCCGACCTTCTCGACCAGCCCACGCGCATAGACGTACATCTTTTCGCGCGCCTGGACCACGCGGTCGTCGAGCCTGATCTCGTAGCGCTGGTTGACGCTGACGCAGATGTTGCCGTCGAAGCTGGACACCT
Organism: Kiritimatiellota bacterium; assembly: GCA_009777165.1. Classification (GTDB taxonomy): domain Bacteria; phylum Verrucomicrobiota; class Kiritimatiellia; order RFP12; family UBA1067; genus WRJS01. The sequence goes on along the minus strand of WRML01000001.1, from coordinate 43,890 downwards.
GCATATTGCCTTTCTCGGAGGGGTTCATCTCCGCGTCGCCGCGCGCCTTCGCGATTGCCGCGATGTCCGCCAGCGTCTCGGCGTGGACTTTCTCCAGCACCGCCCTTGCTGCCTCCCAGCGCTTGTGGATACGCCGCACCATTTTATCCCGCACCCTGTCGTACGGCTTCACGTAGCCCAGCGGAACATCCTGCCCGAGCGCGTCCCTCATGGTTTTCTCTTGCCTGCTCATTTGCATCCTCCTTACTTTCCTGCCCTCGACAACTGCCTCACGCCCTCGTAGGCGTCCGCGAAATGCCCCCAGCCGAGCTTCTCCTTGCGCGAGACGCTCACGCCGTGGGCGTACTGCAGGAACTTGATGTACTTGCCGATCCCGGACTCCTTGAGCATCGCCTGGATGATGCCCAGCGTCGCCTCGTCCGGCGCGGGCAGGTCGAACGACGCGGCGATCCTGGCGATGTCCGACTTCGGCGGCGCGTCCGGCAGCTGCAGCTCCAGCATCCCCCTGAGGCGGAACTGCTTGAACACCGTGTTCAGGCGGCCGCGCTCGAACTCGTCGCGGAACACCTCTGTGCCGCAGAGGACGATCCCGCACTTGGTGCGGTCGTACACCTCGCGCAGGAACTCCATCACCTTCTTGGCGGTGATGTCCGTCGCGGTGATGATGGCGAGGTGGACCTCGTCCACGATGAGCAGGTTCCGCTTGTCGAGCACGTTCATGATGCGCTGGCGCATGACGTCGTGCTGCTGGCGGTGCGAGATGTAGCAGGCCTCGGCGAGTATCTTGACGAAGTAGGTGAACGTCGGCGCCGCCGGCATCCGCAGGTAGCGGGTCTGGCCGTGGTTGTTGCGCCGCGTGTACTCCTCCAGGGCCTCGGTCTTGCCGATCTGGCTGGCGCCGTAGATGAACGCGGGCAGGGCGTCGTAGAAGGCGGAGTCGCAGATCGCGCTGACCTTCCGCCACGTTGACGTCTCGATGTAGCCGATGTCCTTGCGCTTCGCCCGCTCGACGGCGACCTTGCGGAAGCGCAGGACGGCCTCGATGACCTTGTCCGGGCTCGCGCCGTAGGTGCCGTTGAACAGGCGGTGCACGGTCGAGGAGTTGTAGCCGATGGCCTCGCCCGCCTCGGCGAGCGACCACTTGTGGTCCTTCGCGTAGCTGTAGAACCACCAGACGGCGGCCTCGTCCGCCTCGCTTATCTTGCCCGCCTCGCGCAGTTTCGCCAGCTCGATCTTCACCGTGTCGCCGGGGATCGGGATGCGCGCCCTGTTCGCGTTCTGGATCATGTCGTCTTCGCAGCCCCCTTTTGAAAGGGGGTGGCTTGTGTCCAAGCCGGGGGTTTGCTCATTCATGTCTGTCTTCCTTTTCTTAGTGTGCCTCTCTGACGGCCTCGGGGATGCCCTCATCCTCCTCGGCCCAGAAATTCTCATCGCCCCCTTTTGAAAGGGGGTGGCTTGTGTCCAAGCCGTGGGTTTGCCTCGCCTCCCTCAGCACGTCCGCGTTGTGCCCGATCATCGCCAGCCGCTGCTCCGCCTCTGCCTGGCGCCGCCCACGGATGGGCAGGAGCTTCTGCGCCAAGTCATGGTTCTGCGCCCCCGCCGCGCGCACGATCGCGTCGCGGTCGTAGCGCGGCGCGCGCCTGTACTGCTGGCACACGCCGACGACGTTGCCGCTCGCCTTGTCCACGATCACGCCCTGATGGTGGAACGGCGTGGTGAAAAGCATATATCTGCACCCCGGCACAAGGGCTTGCATGAACCCCGCGCGGCTCTTGCACTGCGCATGAAAGATGACCTTGTCCGGGCCGTGGTAGAACTGGTCCGTGAACTCGAACGTGCCGTTGTCCCTGACCGTGACCTCCCGCGCGTCGGAGGGGTCGAGCATGAGCGGCAGCTCGTGCATCGGGACGCGGATCAGGTCGCGCCTGCCCGCGTCCCACGCCTCGCGGCGCGACATCTGCCTGTTCAGGATGCACTCGGGGTTGTTGCGCAGGTACTGGATGATCGCCGCGCGCCTCTCCTCAGGCTCGTCGTCAAGCCGCGACACCGGCACCCACTCCTGCGCCGCGTCCAGGCGGAACAGCGTCACGCGCTTCTCCCCGAACCCTTCCATCCGGTGGTCGGCCCTGTCCATCAGGGCCTCGCACAAAAGGGCGAAGTTCCGCGCAAACGCGCCGTAGTCCATGAGCCTGTGGACAATGCGGTCCAGCGCGTCCGGGGGGAGCGTCTCGCAGGCCCTCAGCAGCGCCGCCTCGTATCTGACCAGCGCGGCGTGCGACTCCGGACGGTGATCCGCGTCCTGCCCCACCTGCCCCGGCAGCATCGCCAGCGCCGAATGCAGGTTGCGGTGGGCCTGCTCGCAGTACGCCTTCAGGCGGGGGTTGCCGCCGCCGTTCCCCTTGAACACCCCCGCGTGGATTGCCTCCGAAAGGAAGCCCGAGCGCTCGAAGCGTATCATCTCCCCGTATCTCGGGATGGACCTGTAGCGCAGCTCCAGACCCTCGCGCACCGCCGTCGTCCCGTGCTCCACCACGTGGACGACGCCGCCCGGGTGGAAGCCCACGTCCGTGTGGAAGTGCGCCAGCAAAAACCTGAACTCACGCTCCTTGAGACTATTCCGCCTGGACTTCTCGACTTCTCCATTTCTTGGCTTTTTGACTTCTTCCGGATACTGCGGCCTCAGCGTGTGCCCCACCATCATGCCGCTCGCCACGTCATACCCTACGAACGCCTGCGGCCGCGCGATGACGCCCTGCCCCGGCATCACCACCTCGACGTCCAGGTGCACGTCGTCCCACTCGACGTACTGCCCGCACGCCAGCCCCGCGCGCGTCCGCAGCACGGGCAGGATGTGCGCGTGCGCCGCCTTGCGCCCCAGCCGCTCCGCCGCGAGGTTGAACCCGTAGGCCGGGTCCCGCCTGTAGAGCCGCTGCAGGCCCGCGTACCGCGCGCACCTCGGGATGAACGACGCCGGGCAATGCGCCGGGGGGGGCGCGCCGTGCTCCGCCCGCCACCACCCGTGCCACGTCCCGACCCCGCACTCCATCTCCGCCCCGGAGTGGAACGCCTCGAGCATCTTCCGCCACGCCCCCCGGTTGCTCCTGTTGTGACGCCCGCACCACGCCTTGTAGCACTCCAGCCACGGGTTCTCCCGCCCCGGCCTGCGCGCCTTGCGCAGATCCGCAAGCCCGTCCTCCCCATGCTCCAGCCAGCTGTAGTAGAGCCGCTTCAACGTCCCGAACGCAACCCTGTGCGGGTTCGCCCTCGCGATCGCCCGCATCCGCGCCACCTTGCCGCGCCCCGCGCCCCGTATCTCCCGGCACGCCGCCTCCAGCCACGCCGCCCGCGCCCGCGCCCCCGTGTCGTCCAGCAACGGCAACGCCACCGCCGCCGTGCCCCCGTCCATCTTCTCCATCATAAGAAAAACTCCGTTTTTTTTTGAGTTTTTAGTTTACAGTTTTTAGTTTTTAGTTGATGCGCTTCGAGGCATTGCTCTAAAAACTAAAAACTAAAAACTGTAAACTAACCACTAACCGCTACTTCCTCTTCCCCTGCGCCGCGCGGAGACCGTCCCTCGCGATCGCCAGGACCTCCACGCCCCTTGCCAGCATATCCTCGTCCAGCAGCAGGTGCGTCTGCATCTCCACCAGCGCCTTGATGTCCGCCAGCGCCCTCGTCCAGTCCCGCCTCGCGCGCTCCACCGCATACTCATGCTTCTCGATCTCGGTCAGCCTGATCCCGCTGCGCCTGTCCCCCCCCCTCGGCTTCGGCTCCCTGTGCCCGAACTCGAACTCCAGCTGCCGCGCGCTCTTCCCCTCAAGGAACAGCGCGACCTCCCGCCGGACCTTCGCCAGCCTCTTGTCCCCGGCAACCTCCGCGTCCTCCGCGGCCCCCTTCCCGAAGGGGGCGCCACCCAAGCCCCCTTCTGAAAGGGGGAGACCGGTATCCCGGCCGGGGGTGTTCCCTCCTGCGGAGGGCGCATACAGTTCCAAGCCGTAGGGTTGCGGCAGGGCAAGCGCCAGCGGCACTTCCGCAGGCACCTTGCAATGCTCCAGCACGCCCTCCGCAAGCCGCTTGAACTTCATTGCCCACCCGTAGTCAACCTCCGGGCAATGCTCCGAAAGCCACTCCTTGACGCCAGTCCCGCCCCTCCTGTCCCCACCGTGGGCGAAGAAACTTGAAAATTTGTCGCGACAAATTATCAAGCTGTCCTGAAGGTCCAGGAGCATCGCGCCGAAGCGGATACCCTCCAGAAGCCCGCTCACCGCCCGCCTGTACTGCTCCGACACCGCCTGCGCCGTGTGCGCGCCGTCGTGCCGCGTGAAAAGCTGCCCCTGCGCCGCCACCGCCCCCTTTTGAAAGGGGGTGCCGCCCAAGCCCCCTTTTGAAAGGGGGTGGCCGGTATCCCGGCCGGGGGTGTTCCCTCCTGCGGAGGGCGCATACAGCCCTGTCATCGAATGCAACGAATCCGCGTGAATGCCTTTATTCGTTTCATTCGTTTTGTTCGATGACAGATAATCCTCCGCCACCGCCCCGTCAATCCCCTTGATGTCCGCCCACGCCCGCTCCATCGCCTCGTGCGTGTCGAAGCGCTGGTGCCTCTTCCAGCCGCTCGTGCCCTCAAGCCTGCGCTTGATCATGAGCTGGTGCGTGTCAACCCTGTAGTGGTTATCGTCAATCCTGACGTCCGGCTCATTGCACAGCCGCCTGAACGCCTCGTTTTCCAGATAGTCCATGCTCATTTCCCCTCCGCTTCCCATTCCGGCGTACACCACGGCGTGTGGCTCCCGTCCAGCACCTGCCCGCACATCTCGCACACCGGGTCCGGGTAGCACGGCTCCGGCTCCCCCTCGGTGAGCGCCAGTATCACGAGCGCCGCCAGCATCACCACGGCGAACAGCCACGCCGGGCACCCGCCCGTGTCCGTGCAGCAGTCCACCCGTCCATCCGTCCTTGTGTCCTTCTGTCCTTCCGTCATAAAAAAGCCTCCGATTTTTTCAATTAGGAATTTCGACTGCCATCGACCGCCATCGACGGCCATCGAAATTCCTAATTCCTCATTCCTCATTCCTAAGTATAACTTCCCCCGCCATCCTCTCCGCCGCCGGGCACCTGCCCGGCTCCAGCCTTGCCCCCGCGTCCTCGGCGAGCGGGCAGAACGGCGCCCGCCGCGTATCGCTGTCGAACGGCGGGCGCGGAATCATCCGGTGCGCCGCCTCGCAGAACAGCGGCCAGCGCGAATCAAACGCCACCCGCGTCCCGAACGCGCACCCCGCGCACGAGCCCGGCAGCGACCTCACGCGCAGGCTCTCCGGCACCCGCCAGTTCTCATCCGCCTCGAACTGCAGCCAGCAGACCGTCGCGAACGCCAGCCAGCATCCCCGCGCCGAGCGCACCGCCGCCGCCATCGGGTTCGGCCGCGCCCGCGTCCGCCCGTAGCCCGGCTTCGCCACGAACATCATCTCCCCCGGACTACTCATCTTCAGTACCCCCGCTCGATCCTGTCCGCCAGCGCCTCCGCCGAGGCGCGCGTCACGCGCCAGTACGGCCGCATCGGCGACCCCTTGCCGGACACCCTGCCCGCGTTGATGTCCGCCGCCACGAGCCGCCCCTCCTCGATCCACTGGTGGACGCTCGTCGCGCTCACGTTGAACGCCCCCGCCACGTCCGGCACCGCGAACCACTCCGCGGCCCCCAGCCGTTTCCTCACCAGCGCCGCGAACCCCGGCCCTGCGCCCTGCGCGAAGATGTCTGCCTGTGCCATAAAAAAAACTCCGTTTTTTTTTGAGTTTTGAGTTTTTAGTTTATAGTTTTTAGTTGATGCGCTTCGAGGCATTGCTCTAAAAACTAAAAACTAAAAACTGTAAACTAACCACTAACCGCTACTCACTGTACCCCTCACCACCCGATGATTTGCCCGTCGAAGATGCCGTGAAGGAAACACCCCTTCCCGTCCAGGAACCGGACCATCTCCGGGGCCGACCCGAACCCGTTCATCCTCGCAAGCTCACCGAGCTCACCGGCCCCGATGCCGTTCCCGCAGATCCTCGCGACCACGCCGACGCACTCGCCGTTGACCTGTGCCATCATCCACAGGTCCCGCGCCTCGACCACCGTCACCTGCTGGATCGTGTCGTCGCCCACGGTCAGCCTCAGCACGTCCCCGGGCTCGACGAGGCCGCCCCGGCATATCGTCATGCGCTTCGTCCCTTCCCTGACCTTTTCCGCGAGAACGCCGTCGAGCCTGCACAGCCATGTCACCCGCCCGCCGACCCGCTTCATCGCGCCACCTCCCTCACGCTCACCAGCCTGCTGCCGTGGCGGTGGCAGGCCTCGAACGCCGCCACCGCGTCCTTCTCGCTTTCCGCCCAGACGGTCTCGCCGCGCGTCCCGCTCGGCATTCCCTGCATCAGCGTGAATATGCCGTCGCCCTCGACGTGCTCCCATGTGATTTTATATGCCTTCATGTCCTGTCTTCCTTTCCTAATTCCTAATTCCTAATTCCTGACTGTAAATCCGTCCTCCTACCCCAGCGCCTTGACCAGCTCTTCGCCAATCAACACAATCATTAATAATAAGCCCACGAACAAAAAGACACACAACATGCACGCAGTCAAACAAATAACCCAATTCATGAATTTTTCCATCTCCTGTCTTCCTTTCCTAATTCCTAATTCCTAATTCCTAATTTCTAATTCCTGATTAAAATCCGTCCTCCTACCCCTGCGCCTTGACCAGCGCGTTGTACCGCGCCGTCAGGCTCTTGCTCTGCCTGCGCCCCGTCAGCACCATCCACAGGTGCGGCCGCGTGCACCCCAGCGCCGCCGCGTGCGCCGTGATCCCGCGGTACACCGCCCTCCACTTCCTTTTTCCCCTCTTCGCCTTCGCCTTTCCAGCACTCATACTTTCTCCTTTCATTCCTCAACCGTTTCGTGTTACAATCAAACCATTTCGCGTAACGTGAGGAGCATATTAAACAAAAAGGAGTAGTGGTGTCAAATCAAAAAAGAGTAAAAGTCTCAACAATTTTTTCGTCTCGAATTAATGAGTTAATCAAAGACGAGTCAGTTAGTGCATTTGCTAGACGTGTCGGGCTTCGTCAGGCGACTGTTGATAGATATGTCAGAGACGTTCACTCTCCTAACGCAGACGCTCTATTAGCGATTGCTACTCATTGCGGAGTAACCACAGATTGGCTACTCGGATTAAGTGATTCACCAAACAGAGTAGGTGATGACGGTGATTTGTTGAAACGGTGTCAAGGCGCAGAGCAGAAACTCGCACGTGTAAATAAGGCTCTTGGTTTCATCCTCAAGGGGACTAATGAGCTTCAAGCAATCGTTGAGGGCAATAGAGGAGGCGAAAGAAATGAAAGATGACATTGTTGTGAAATGGTCAAATGATTTGATTCATAGACTAAAAAGAGGTGCATCCATCCCTAGTAAAATGAGATGCCTTTCTTGTAAGAATTTTATCGGAGTTACAAGAGGTCTAACTCAATGTCTCAAAGAGAAAAATTGCCCGTGGTGCGGGAAGCAATTGGCTGATGTTGACAGGGTTACTGAAGTTTAAGAAGGTTGGAGGGTGTGTTATGAACGAAAAAATGTCACTTGCACCATGTATAAACGCATATACAGAATGGCTTAAGCATTATACGTTCCAGATGCTCTATCAAAAAGCGATGGATTCAAACGGGTTTGCCCATGAATCACTTGTGTTAGAGGGTGAAAAATATGTGTCGATGACAGTAATATGTATAGTTGCGCCTAAGAACCAGTTGACCGATCTTATCATGGAAATGGTTATCCCAAGTGATGAACGTAATTTCTGCTGGAAAAAGGATTCTTTAGCTGAAGCAGTATTAAAATCATTTGAAGCAAAAAGGCTCATTTATACAAGGATTGAAGAAGATGATACAGATGATACGTCTGCTGTAATATTTGCGTCCCATTCACGGGAACTGTCGCAGAGGTTGCTATCATTGTGCTGGTGTCTGAGTACTTCAAGAAATTATTTGTCAGGACATCCTGTTAGATTTTGATATTCGTGAGGCGTTCTCTCTTTCTCACACAAAGGCACGAAGGACACGAAGGATTTTCTGCCCCCCTTGCAAGCCTCTTGCAGGGGGCTTTTTTGTTTCCTATCCGCAGTCTTTCCCCTAACGTTTTCATAAAAATCCTAGCAACTTCTTGTTGACTCTCTAACAAAAGTGCGTTCTCAATTCTCAATTGTCAATTGTCAATTGTCAATTGCCCCCGCCCCCGGCTCCGCCGGGGGCGGGGAGGGCACCCCCATCCTGCCGTCCTGAAAATCAGCGGGTCAAGCCAAAACGAGCGGTAATTCCCGTTCGTGCAAAACGAGCCGGACTTGCGGGAATTGCCGGAATTGCACAACGGGCACGCCGGGCGGTTGCGCTTTGCCCCCGCCGTGCTACTATACGGCGCATGAAGGCAAAGCATAAGTCAGATGTCAGATGTCAGAGGTCAGAGGCCAGAAGTAATAGGTCAGAAGTAATAGGTAATAAGTGCAGTGCTTCGCAAGCTAGGCGCTTATCACCTATCACCTATTACCTATCACCTATTACCTCCGCACTCCGCATTGGACGCCCGGCCGCGCGGACACCACACACCCGCGCGCGTCCACATCCGCCCCCGTCTTCCTGCGGGTGCGCCGGGACCTTTTTAATTAGGAATGAGGAATTAGAAATGAGGAGTTAGGCGTTATGGACACGGACCTGATGACAAACGGCGGGATGTTCCTGACGGGCGCGATGCTGACGCAGATCATCAACGCGGCGGTCGGCTGGGTGAAGGCGCGCAACCAGAAGACGGAGGCGACGATCGCGGGCCAGCCCGTCTCCGTCACGCTCGCGCCGGAGGCGGCCACAAAGGCGGACATCGACGGGCTCTCCAGGAAGCTCGACGCGATGGACGGGAGGCTCACCCGGGAGATCGAGCTGTGCGCCAAGCGCAGCGAGTGCGCCATCCGCTGCAAGGCCGCGGACGACTGCATCAAGGACATCTACGAGAAGGTCAACGGCGTCCGCGACCAGGGCTCGGAGATGCGCGGGCTCATCACCTCGATGGGCAAGCAGGTGGACAGCATGGACAAGAAGCTGGACATCATCATGACGAAAGGGGGCGCACGATGAGCAAGCCCATGGACCCGCAGACGGCCGCCGTCTGCAAGCAGGCGCTGGCCGCGCTGGCGCGGGTCGCGCCCGACGGCATGGCGAAGGACTCGCTGATGGACGTCGCGCAGAGCGCGGTCGGGCGGCCCCTGACGACCGCCGAGCGCGAGCGCGTCTTCTTCACCCTCCGCGACCGCGGGTGGGTCATGAAGCGCACCAACAGCTACACCGGGATGGAGACGTGGGGCATCACGCCCGACGGGAGCGACGCGATGGAGGCGATATGAGGGGTTCAGGGTTAGGGGTTAAGGGGTTCAGGGGTTCAGGCTCGACAGCCCTCGATGGCAATCGACAGCCCTCGACGGCAATCGAATCCTTAACCCCTAATCCCCTTAACCCCTTAACCCCTGAACCCCTTAACCCCTTAACCCCTAATCCCTCGAACCCCCCGCCCCCGTCAAGGGCGAAGGCGCGGTGCGACGCGTGGGACGCCCGTCTGACGGACGCCCAGCGGTGGCAGGTGTACGACCTGTTCCGGCGGTCGCCGTGGTATTCGGTCGCCAAGTTCGTGGAGGAGGAGCACAAGGTCCCGCAGCCGTCGCGGACATCGCTCTACAACTGGGCGGGGCGGATGCGCGGCATGGAGTCCGCGCACAAGGTCGAGCAGGCCATCATCGCCAAGGAGGAGATCGGCACGCTCGCCGCCACCGTCTCCACCGACCGGCTCCTGATCGACGCGTACAAGTCCCTCGCCGCCGACCTCGCGCTCCAGGGCGACGCCCGGACCGCCGTCCGCTACACGCAGATGGCGATGGACATCGCCGCCGGGCAGTCCAAGGCGAAAGAGCTGGAGCTCAAGGCCCGCGCCCAGGAGACGAAAGACGAGCAACTGAAGCTGGCGCGCGAGAAGTTCGAGGCCGCGGAGCGGAGGCTCGCCGAGGCCAAGCAGATCGTCGCCAACGAGACGCTGACCGACGAGGAGCGCACCGCGAAGATGAAGGAGATTTTCGGGCTATGAAGCGAAGTGGAATGCTCACACAAAGGCACAAAGGACACAAAGGGGGATATAAAAAATCCTTCGTGTCCTTCGTACCTTCGTGTGAGGAAAAAGGGAGGAAGCCATGAGCGCGGTTAGCCCGTTAGACCTGATGCTGCCGTTTCAGCGGAACGTGTACGACGACCCCGCGCGGTTCGCCGTGTGGCTGGCGTCGCGCCAGATCGGCAAGAGCTTCACGGGCGCGGCAAGGTGCGTCAGAAAAGCGATGATCCAGCCCAAGACGGATGTGCTGATCGTGTCGCCCTCCGAGCGGCAGAGCTACGAGGCGGTGCTGAAGTGCCGCGACTGGTGCGAGGCGTTCGCGTTCGCCATCGCCGAGCAGCTCGACGAGCGCGACGCGCCCGGCGCGCTGATGAGGTCCGCCACCATCGTGTTCGCGAACAAGTCCCGAATCATCGCCGTGCCGAGCAATCCGGACACCGTGCGCGGGTTCTCGGCGCACGTGTGGATGGACGAGTTCGCGTTCTTCGAGGACCCGGACGCGACGTGGCGGGCGATCTTCCCGTCCGTCTCGAATCCGCTGCGGGGGCTGAAGGAGATGTTCATCTCCTCGACCGCCAACGGCAAGGGCGGGCGCGGCGCGAGGTTTTACAAACTGTGCAATGATGCCAAGTCTTGGAGTGTCCACAAGACAACAATCCTCGACGCGGCGCCCGCGCTCGGCACGAACGTCAACGCGCTGCGCGAGGCGATTGACGACGAGACCGCATGGGCGCAGGAGTACATGTGCGAGTTCCTGGACTCGTCCAACTGCCTCCTGCCCTACGACATCATCGCGCTGGCGGAGAGCGCGTCCGCGAGCACGTTCGCCGACCCCGCGATCTTCGCCCCGGAGTCGTGCGCGGCGCTTTACCTCGGCATTGACTTCGGGCGCAGCAACGACCCGACCGTGTGCTGGACACTGGAGAAGGTCGGGGACGTTTACTGGACGCGCGAGGTACTGGTACTTCGCGACATGCCCACCCCTGACCAGGAGGCGGTGCTGATACCGCGTATCCGCGCCTCACGGCGCGCGTGCCTGGACTATACGGGTCCCGGCATCGGCTTCGGCGACCACGTCGAGAAGGCCGTCGGCGCGTATGACCCCGCCAAACACCGGTTCGGCAAGGCCGAGCTCTGCACATTCACCACGCAATTCAAGCGCGACATCTTCCCCAAGCTGCGCCGCGCGTTCGAGGCACCCGTCAAGGTGCGCGTACCCGTGGACGTCGAGGTGCGCGAGGACCTGCACGAGATGCAGCAGATCGTCAAGAACGGCGAGTACAGCTACGAGGCGCGCCGCACGAAGGAAGGCCACAGCGACCGCTGCACCGCGCTCGCGCTGGCATTGCGGGCTGTCGGATCGGGCGGCGGCCCGGCGTTCAAGCCCGTGGCATTCGAGAGGAGGAGCAGCCTGTGAGCAAGCATCCGAGACCGGACCCCCGGAAGAACAAACCCCCGGCGGAATTTCCCCATCCTTCGGAGGGGCGCATATACCGCCCCCCCCTTTCAAAAGGGGGCGGCGCCGCCCCGTTCGCGCTCGAGCGCGGGCCCGGCCGCGCCTACCGGAACGCCGCCGCGTGGATCGAGGCGACGAACCCGCTGCGCAACCTGACCCTGCGCGAGGCCCAGGCGATCTACGACGCCGCCCGCCTCGGCAACACCGTGCGCCTCCAGTGGCTCTACAACGAGATCGAGGCCGCGGACCCCACGCTCTTCATCTGCACCGAGCGGCGCGGGGGGGCGATGGCGGACCTGGACTGGACCGTCCGCGTGAAGTCCGGCAAGGCCTCCCGGCTGAACGGGCTGGAGGGGCTGGCGCGCGAGCAGGAGGACTTCCTGCTGGGCGTGTTCGGGGACCTCGAGGACGCGAACCTCTGGGAGGCGGTCGAGCGGCTGGCGACGGCGTTCTTCCGGGGCTTCGCCCACACGGCGCCGGTGTGGGCCGACGGCGGGCGCGGCGTGGACCGCTTCGAGCTTTTCGACAGCTGGAACTTCGTGCGCGACCCCCGCACGGGGCAGTGGTACTGGAACCCGGAGGCGGACGGCGTGCTGACGCAGTTCGCCACGGGGCGCGTGGTGCCGGTCGGGCCGGGCGAGCTCTGCTCGCTGGTGCGCGCGAGGCACGTCAACTACCCCGCGCTGGGCATCTACGTGCGCGCGGCGCTGGGGGAGAAAAAGTGGGGCATGTTCGTGGAGCGCTACGGCATCCCGCCCGTCATCATCATCATGCCGCCGGAGACGGACCCGTCCCGGCAGCGCGAGTGGATGGCCGCGGCGGAGAAGGTGGCGGACGGCGGCAGCGGCGCGCTGCCCGCCGGGTCGGACGTGAAGTACGCGGACGCCGCGCGGGCCCAGAGCCCGTTCGCGCAGTTCATCCAGCACCAGCAGGAGCTGGTCGTGCTGATGGCGACGGGGGGGGTGTTCACCAGCCTCTCCGGGCCCACGGGCATCGGGCAGGGCGCCAGCGGCGTCCACGCCGACACGTGGAAGAGCATCGTCCGCCGCGACGCGGCCGTCATCGCCTCGGCGATCAACCGGCAGGTCACGGACCGGCTGCTCGACGCCGCGTTCCCCGGCCGCCCCCACCTCGCGGCGTTCGACTTCGAGACCGAGAGCCAGCCCACCGCCGACGAGGTCTTCGCCACCGCCGGCAAGGCCGCCGCCGCCGGGCTGGCCGTCGACCCCGCCGAGGTGAGCGAGCGCAGCGGCTGGACGGTGAGAAGCACAGAAGTTGAAAAGTTGAAAAGTACAGAAGTAGAGAAGTTAAAAAGTTTAGAAGTTGGAACTTCTCAACTTCTCAATTCCTCAACTTCTCAACTTTTAGATTCCTCAACTTCTCGACTTTTAGATTCCTCAACTTCTCGACTTTTAGATTCCTCAACTTCTCGACTTTTAGATTCCTCAACTTCTCGACTTTTAGATTCCTCAACTTCTCAACTTCTCAATTCCTCAACTTCTCGACTTTTAGATTCCTCAACTTCTCGACTTTTAGATTCCTCAACTTCTCGACTTTTAGATTCCTCAACTTCTCAACTTCTCAATTCCTCAACTTCTCGACTCCTCAATTCCTCAACTTCTCGACTTCTCAACCGCGACCCCGTTGCAAAACGGCGAGAACCCGTTGCAAAACGCCCGGAGGGGGGCGGGGCGGGCAAGGACACCCCCCGCGGCGCGGACGCGGCACAGGCCGCCATGGCCGCCTTAAGCGAGGACATGGCCCCGTGGCGCGAGAAGGCGAAAGAGCTGATGGAAAAGATGAGGGAAGTTGAGAAGTTAAAAAGTACAGAAGTTGAGAAGTCGAAAAGTACAGAAGTTGAGAAGTTGAAAAGTACAGAAGTAGAGAAGTTGAAAAGTTTAGAAGTTGGAACTTCTCAACTTCTCAATTCCTCAACTTCTCAACTTCTCAACGCCTTGGCGGAGGAGCTGGACGGCGCAATCACGGCGGCCGCCAAGAAGCCGACCGCGCTGGAGAAGGTCTTTGAGGAGGATGCCGCGCGGGCGTATGCCGGCGCGGCCGCGCCGGAGGAAACGCCGCCCGTGATGAACGGGAACCCGAACCGCGAGGCGGACGGGACGTTCGCCGAGGGCGGCGGCGACCGGACAGGGGGGGGGCGCCCGCGCGAGCATGAGACCAAGGGCTCAAGCGACGGCCACGGCACGGCGGACGAGGGGAGGCTGGCGGCGGACCCGGGGCTGAACCAGAAGCGCGGGGCATCCGTCGCGACGGGCATCCTCTCCGCCGGGAAAGGCGCGGAGCCGAAGGCGATGTACCGCCGGGACACGGGATGGATCGGGATGGACTACGGCGCGCCAGGCAACCCCGCAAACGAACACAAAGGCGGCCACGGGCTGAGCCACATCCAAGCCAAGCACGGCAAGGACGCTGTCCGCGGGCTGCCAGGCGTCCTGCAGCAGGGCGAGGCCTACAAACACGACAAGGACCGCGGCAAGCTCTACCTGATTCACGGCGACAAGGCCGCGGTCCTGACCAAGAAACGTGACGGGCGGTTGCTGATTACCAGTTACGGGTCTATCACCGAGGGCGAGTTTAAACGGTACAAAAGTGGAGGGAAGTATCATGCGCGTGGTGAAAACTAAAATGGCGCCTTGGAGAGACTCCAGAGCGCCTAAAGGCAGGTTGATGGGGCTGACCCTCGTCGGCTTTCGCCAGTCCAGATTCCCACCTACACATCCCCGCAACACGTATTGGTTAGGAGCAGGGGGTTTCCCGCCAGTGATTTTGAGAGTAGCACAACCCGTTGGAGGAAGTCAACCATGAACGAGACGAAAATGACGAGAGTGCCGGAGAGCGGCGTGCTGAGGGTGCAGATCGCGCCGTTCGGCCGCTACCCGAACGTCCGCGAGGGCGCGGGCGGCAAGCCCGAGAACGTCGTGCAGGTGTGCGACCGCGCCGCGTTCGAGGCCGTCGCGCGCAACTCGGCGGCGGAGGTGCTGGTGGACTTCGACCACGCCGCCGAGGAGGGCGGCAGCACGCGCGCGGCCGCATGGTGCGGCAACCTCGCGGTCGAGGCGGGCGGGCTCTACGGGGACTTCCGCTTCACGCCAGAGGGCGCGGCGGCGGTGAACGGGCGCGGCTACCGCTTCGTCTCGCCAGGGTGGACGCTCGACAAGGACGGGAGGCCCGACCGCCTCGTCAGCGTCGCGCTCATCAACAAGCCCAATCTGCCGGTGGCCCCGGTGTTGAACAGATCGCCGGGGGCGGCCACGCCCCCGGGCCAAAATGGAGGTCCAATTATGGACTACACGAAGATAGCGCTTGCGCTGGGGCTGCCGGAGACGGCGGCGGAGGAGGACATCCTCGCCGCGATCGCCAGCCTCACCGAAGGCATGGCGGCCCTGCAGGACGAGGCCGCCGGGAGGGAGGCGGAGGAGATCGCCAACCGCGCCGGCGGCGCGATCAAGAACCGCGAGGCGTTCAAGGCGCTCTACGTCAAGAACCGCGAGGCCGCCAAGGCGCTCGTGGCGCAGCTTGACCTGGACGCGCCGAAGCAGACGCCGTTCTGGAACCGGCGGCCCGCGCCGGCCGCCGCGCCCGCGCCGGTGCTGAACCGCGCGCAGGAGTACGACGCCCTGCCCCCGGGCAAGGCGAAACGCGAGTTCCTCAGGAACCACGCGGCGGAGATCAACCGCATCCGCACCGAGGAGAAAAAGTAAAGGAAACGTTATGAATACTGTGCAGACAGACCTGAACACGGCGGCGCAGGTGTACACCAGCCGCTTCATCGAGTGCATCGAGCTGGAGCTCGAGCGCATCGGCAGCTTCTCGCTGGACTTCTCCAGCGAATTCATCAACCATTCCGGCGAGACCGTCGTGGTGCCGCTGGTGAAGGCCGACGAAGCGGAGGAGTGGGACGACGCCGCCAACAACTACATCCGCCCCGTCGCGACGCTGAAGGACACGAAGGTGACCATCAGCCAGCGGCCGATCGCGGGCTTCGCGGTCAGCCCCGTGCAGGTCGCCACCTTCCAGCCGACGTACTGGGAGGGCAAGGCGCGGCTGAACGCGCGCTCGGTGGGCCTGAAGATCGTCAACGCGATGTTCGGGCTGGTCACCGCGGCGAACTTCCCGGAGGAGGAGGTCGTCACGCTGGCGGCGTTCAACAAGGGGAAGGTCGGGGCGCTGCGCGCGCTCGTGACGCGCAACGGCATGGCGCCGGGCGACTGCGTGGTGGTGCTGAACCCCGCGTACTTCACCGCGCTGCTGGTGGACCTGGACGCGAGCGTGTACGGCGGGCGCGAGGCAATCCTCAGCGGGCACCTGCCCGGGCTGTTCGGCTTCCGCGACTTCGTGGAGGCGCCGAACCTGACGATCCCCGGCTTCATCGCCTACCCGTCCGCGCTGGCCGGCGCGAGCCGCCTCCTGCGGCCCCTGCGCACGGACATCTACGACGTGTTCGAGACGAGCCAGGACGGCTCGACGGGCTTCGCGTTCAACACCGTCGTCGCGACGGAGATCGCGACCGGCAAGACCTCGATGTCCGTCGAGAGCAACTTCGGCGTCGCCGTCGGCGACCCGGGCGAGGACGGGCGGCAGACGCTGGTCCGCCTCGTCGAGACCGCAACCCCGGAACCGTAGGAGTTAGGAATGAGGAAGTAGGAGTTAGGAGTTACTGGTTTCGACAGCCATCGACAACTGGAAACTGGAAACTGGAAACTTCTTTCATTCCTAATTTCTAATTCCTAATTCCTAATTAAAAAAAACGGAGTTTTTTTCATGTGGCGGGAACTGACACCTGACGACCTGCTGAAGCGCGTGGCGGGGGCGGAGCACGAGGCGCTGGCGCGCGCGGCGACGTCCGCCGCGCAGGGCGACGTGCTGGCGGAGATCGCCGCCGCCGTCGCCGGGGAGTGGCGCGGCGCGCTCGCGCGGGTGGCCGCGCTGGACGTGCGCCCCCTCGCGCTGCCTTCGGAGATCGAGGTCCACGTCCTCGCCGACTTCCGCTACCGCGCCTACACGCGGCTTCCGGGCATGGAGTCCCTCCTCGACGCGCTGCGCGTGGAGGAGTGGCGGCGGGCGAACCACGTCCGCGACAACCTCGGCCGGCTGGTGATCGAGCCGCCGGACGAGGAGTTTCTCCCGGACCCCGCGCCGGACATCGGCGTGCCGCAGGTCACCGTCCCGCCAAGGGTACTCGACTGAAGAAATAATTAGGAGTTAGGAGTTAGGAATGAGGAGAAGTTTCCGGTTTCCAGTTTCGACAGCCATCGATTGCCATCGGCGGCTATCGATTGCCATCGAAACTCCTACTTCCTAACTCCTCACTCCTAACTAAAAAAAAACGGAGTTTTTTTTATGAAGTCACCCGCACAGATCATCATGGACAAAGCCATCCTGCCCACGCACCTCTCCTCGCGGGAGGCGCGCGGGCGGATTTCCGCAGACATCCGCCGCACGTCCATCTTCAGCGCGCGGACGGCGGAGGCGGCGTACCTGAAGGAGATGCGGGACGTGTGCGCGGACGCGGCGGCGGGGAGGATCAGCGACGAGACCGCGCGGGACCGGCTCCGGGCGTGGCTTGACGCGTCGGGGTACGTGCCGGAGAGCCCCGGCTCGCTCACCGACCTCGGCAGCCGCACGCGCCTCCAGCTCATCCTCGACACCCAGCGCACCATGGCGGAGTCGGTCGCGAGCGTCAACGCGCAGACGGCGGGGACGCTCGAGGCCTACCCCGCGTGGGAGCTGGTGCGCGTCGGCAGCGCGAAGGCGCCGCGGCAGGACTGGGCCGAGCGCTGGGCGGCGGCGGGCGACGCCTGCGGCTGGGAGGGCGCGTCGCGCGCGCAGATGGCGGCGCGGAAGGACTCCCCCGTCTGGCAGGCGCTCGGCGACGGCGCCGGCGGGTTCGGCGACACCCTCGGCAACCCCTACCCGCCGTTCGCGTTCGGCTCGACCCTCGAGTGGGTGCCCGTTGACCGCGAGGAGGCGGGGGACCTCGGCATCACCGGGACGCCCCTGCCCGGGGAGCAGTCGCTCTCGCCGGATGAGGACGAGATCGCGCGGGCGCTCCGGGATTTCGGCCCGGAGTTCACCGAGAACCTGTTAATGGAGTTAGGAATTAGGAGTTAGGAGTTAGGAAGTAGGAGTTAGGAGTTATTGGTTTCGATGGCAGTCGATTGCCGTCGGGGGGTGTCGAAACTCCTACTTCCTACTTCCTAACTCCTAACTCAAAAAAATCGGAGTTTTTTTATGCAGATTAACACGACACCGAGCACCCCGCGCCTGGACGCGCTGATGGCGGTGCTGTCCCGCAGCGCGCGGGCGCGGCTCTTCCGGGCCGCGGCGAACGGCGTGCGCAAGCTGGTCACGGCGCACCTGCGCCTGACCGCGCGCACGCACCACAAGACCGCGCAGCGGCTCGGCGCGGAGCCGACCGGGCACCTGCGGGAGGCGGAGAAGTCCGTGGCCGTCGGGTCGCGGGGGTTCGACGCCCACGTGGTGATCCGCTCGCCGGGGTTCAGGCGCGTGTTCGGCGCGTTCACGGTCCGCCCCGTCATCGCCAAGGCGCTGACGATCCCCGTCCACGCGATCTCATACGGCAAGCGCGTCGCCCAGCTCAGGGCTGAGGGGCGCGTCATCTTCCGCCCGAAGGGCGCGGACTACCTCGCCTACTCGCCGGGGCCGGGCCAGGTGGTGCCGCTCTACATCCTCGCGAAGTCGGTGCTGATCCCGCAGGACAGGAGCCTCCTGCCCACCGACGCGGCGATGGGCGGCGCGGCGAAGGAGGGCATCCTCGGCGTGATCCGGAGGGCACTGGAGAAAAAAGGAGATTGACATGGCTTTTGAAACCATCCATCAGGAGGTCTGCAACATCCTTGCAAGGGACGAGTTCCTCGCCGTCGCCGGCGTGGAGATCCACTGCGAGGACAAGGGCGACATCGACGACACCGTCAAGGGCGCCCTGGCGCGGCTGGGCATCGTCGCGGTCGTGGCGGTGCCGTCCGCGCGGGCCGAGAGCAGCGACAGCCGCAACGTCACCGCGCGCGCGGACATCGCCGTGCAGGTTTCGGAGCGCCCGCTGATGAACCGGGGGCGCGCGAACATGCGCACCGCCGGCGAGGCGGCGCGGCACATCGCCGTCGCGCTCAACCTCGCCCGTCTGCCGGACGGCGAGACCGTCGTGTTCAAGGACATCTCCAGCGCGGTGCTGGAGAAAGGCGCGCTCATCTACAACATCAGCTTTGAGGCGCTCACGACGCTTTTCGCGCCGCCGCCGAAAAAAGTGGAGAATGGTTAGTTCCCAGTTTTCGATGGCAGTCGAATGCAGTCGATGGCTGTCGAGCGCTGGAAAGGAGAAACCGGAAACTAAAAACTCAAAAAAAGGAGAAGACCGAATGGAACGGAAGAACATCCTGACAGGGCCGGGGGCCCTGAGTTACGGCGGCGTGGTGATCCACGACGCGGACGGCATCACCGTCAACATCGACAGCGCCACGCAGGACATCCCCTCCAGCGTGAGCGGCAAGCTCGACACCATCAAGACCGACCAGCGGGGCGTCGTGACGCTCACGCCGGGCGGCGTCATCAGCCAGCCGATACTGGACATCCTCTACCCGCACCAGGCGCCGGCGATCGGCTCGCGCGTCTGCGGCGCGGCCGACACGCCGCTGACCGTCCACGGCACGGACGGCAAGAAGGTGACGCTGCTCAATGCCGCGCTCACGAAAATCCCGGACCTGCGTCTGAGCGCGGTCAAGACCGCGTTCGGGCAGGCGGAGTTCACCGCGCTCGTCGCGGACAACAAGAGGCCGGACGCGCCGGACGCGTTCTGCAAGGTCGCGGAGGAGGCGTATGCCGCCGGGTACCCCGACCCCAACGCCATCACCGGCACCGCGTACACCGCCGCGTTCGGCAGCCTGACGCTGCCCGACACCGTTGACGGCTGGACCGTCACCTTCGAGCTGGGCCTCGAGCCGCTCCCGGCCGACGACGTCGGGACCGTGGACCTGCTGCTGACGGACGTGACCGTCCGCGCGTCCTGCACGCCGCTGGGCAAGGGGCTCGGCGAGATACTCGCCGCGCTCCCCGTGTCGAAGGGGCGCGGCGCGTCCACGCGCACGGGCGGCGACCTCGTGATCACGGGCCAGGGCGGGGGGCTGGAGGTCACGCTCCACAACGCCGCGCTCGTCACCGGGCCGCTGCAGTGGGGCAGCACCCAGCTCCGCTTCGGCCAGCTCGGGTTCGTCGCGCACCGGCGCGTGAGCGACGGGAGGCTGTATTCGGTGGAGTTAGGAGTTAGTAATTAGGAGTGAGGAATTTCGATGGCAATCGATAGCCGCCGATGGCTGTCGATGGCAGTCGACAACTGGAAACTAGAAACTGGAAACTGGAAACTAAAAGGAATTTATGAAAAACCTATTACTTATTACCTGTTACCTATTACTTTTGGCGGCCACCGCCGCCGCGCAGATACCGCTGCGCTGGGAGACGGACGTGGCGCGGCCCGCGCCGGCGCAGTTCACGCGCTACGACGGGGACGCGATCACGTTCGAGCCGGCGTGGCTCGCCTACGGCGCGCCGCTGGCGACCAACGGGATGACGTTCACGCTCTACTGGCAGACGAACGGCATGGGTGCCGTCTGGTTCACGAACACGGCCGGCAACGCCTTCCAGTGGCTGCCGGAGTATTACACGGGGGCGCCGCAATACACCTTCTTCATCGGCGCGGACGGGCATAACTATCAGGCGAACGGGGTGCTGCGGGTACTGCCCTCGCCGGGGCGGAAACCGAACACCCTTACGCCGCCGATCCCGTACCTGGACTTCCTCGCGACGCCCTGCCTCAACGCGCCGTGGCTCCTGCCGGGCGCGCTGGGGGGGTATGCGACCGAGGAGCACGTGGCAGGGGCGGTGGCCGCCGCCGTGCGGAAGGGCGAGGCCAACGGCGTCGGCGACGCGTTCGAGCTCTGGGGGCGCGGGTTCACACACAAACGGCACCGCTTCCTCGTGGGCGAGGAGATCAACGCGCAGGCGGCCAAGGGCACGACCGTCCTGCTGGACGGCGCGGCTGGCGCGGTCGTGCTGGCGGACTATTCGCCGGAAGCGCCGGTGATGTCGGAGCTGACCGTCGCGCCGGACGGGACGTTCGCCCTGCAGTGGGGCGAGGCCCCCAAGGCGGTGTTCGCGCTGCCGCGGGACGGCGCGGGCGGCACGCTCGCGACCGAGGGGCACGTCGCCGCCGCCGCCGCGGGCAAGGTCTCCAGCGCGACCGTCGCCGCGATCTGGACCGGCACGCAGGGGGAGTACGACGCGATCGCCGTCCCGGACCCGCAGACGCTGTACATCATTTTGGAGGACGGGCCGTGAGGAATCAGGAGTTAGGAGTGAGGAGTGAGGAGTCAGGAGTCTCGATGGCCGCCGATGGCCGCCGGATGCGGCGGAGGGCGTTCATCGCCGGGGGGGCGTGCGCGGCGGCGGGGGCCGCCGCCGCCGGGATGCCGGGCGTGGCGCGGATGATCGCGGGGGGGCGCGACGCGAAAGCGGCGCGCCTCGGCGGGGAGGAGGTCTGGCCGGGCGCCTTCCACCCGCTGGACCTGGACCCGCTCGCGTGGTGGGCGTTTGACGGGGACCTGACGGACAGGAGCGGTAATGGTTTTCACCTGACGCAGGCGGGGACGCCGACATTCTCCAGCGACGGCGTGAACGGCAAGTGCGCAGATGCAAACACTATTATGGTGACAACCGCCCCGCACATGAACTTGCTCGCCGAAACTGTCAATTCGGATGAAAGAGAAACGTCTTTTTGCTGGTGGTCGAGGAGAGGGGAATCTGGCGTTGCCGGGTCGTACGCCGAACTGTTAGTATACGGAGGAGGCCTTACACCTGTTGGCGGTCTTTCTCTTCGTTACGGAATATTTGTTGATTCGTCTAATTCATCGGTGGCTAACGGGGCGTACGGATGGAACACGGGGGTCGTGGAGACAACCTCGCCCAATTTTTTATCCAATTACGCAAAGGACGACCAAGTGAACGTTTGGACACATAAAGCGTTGACGGTCGGCGAGGTTGTCGGTTCGGATAGAGTCATCAAGCTTTATGTCAACGGCGTGTTATCTGACGCAGGTGTTGTCAGTGATTCGTTTGTGCCTACTATTGTGCCAATGTATTTTAGAAATCCGTGGCGCGACTGGTGCGACTTGATGATTTTCAAGAAGGCTCTTACAGAGGAAGAGGTGGCTAAACTCTTTAATTGGAGAAAATGATTTCTGGAGGAGTTAGGAATTAGGAATCTCGATGGCATCCGATGGCGATCGATGGCAGTCGGGCAAAAGGAAGGGACAGATGAAGAAGGAGACAGGGAATGAATGAGCGAAAACCGGGATGGAAGACGACAGAATTTTGGCTGTCGCTTCTGGCAGCGGTCATAGGGCTGGTTTCGATGTCCGGGGCCATCCCGGCGGGGACTGGGCTGGAGCAGGTCGTCGGGCAGGTTATCACCATACTGTCGGTCATGGGCTATACGGTGAGCAGGACGGTCGTGAAGGTGAACGATGAGGATTGAATTCTGCAACGGCAGGGCAAGGCCCTGCGGACATCTGGCAGTGGACGGCGCGGTGCCGTTCTGCAAGGCTTTCCGCAAGCGGATTGCGGATGTGAAGAGGTGCGGGCCTAAGCTGATTAAGCTCGCGCTAAAACGGAATAAACTCAGTGACAAACTGAAGGGGAAGTGACTAGTAACTAGTAGCTAGTAACTAGTTACTAGCTACTCAAAAGAAAGGAGAACAGGAATGAAAAAGGCAATGGTAATGATGATGCTGGCGGCCGCGGCTTTGGCGGGCTGCCAGAGCGCGGACCCGGCGAGCCGCTCGAACAGGACGGCGTACCGGGACATCTATGTGTCGGACTCAAGCAACGTGACGCTGAAGGTCGGTGACGGGCTCTACGCCAGCGCGGACGGCGGCGGCGACTCGCAGCGCAACACGCCGACGCAGACCACGGACGTGAAGCCCGAGGTCGCTGCGGCGTGGGGCGGCGCCAGCGCCGGCACGGGCGGGGCGAGGCCCACGGCCGGGCTGACGGCGGCGGCGCTCGCCGCCTGGGACAAGCTCACCGGCGGCGGCAAGCTGACCGTCGGCGAGGCTCAGGCCATCAGGGACTGCGTTGACGGGAACTGCGAGTGAGGGGGGACAATTAGGGATGCAGATCAAGCTCAACGGGGCGATTCTCTGCGCCGGCGGCGCCGCCGGCGCGGAGGGCGACCCGGTCGGCCCGGAAGGGATCAACATTCGCCTCACGCCCGGCACGGAGGATTACGAGTACCTCAATGCGGACGGCATCGAGGCGGAGCACGTGGGGTGCGACAGCTGCGCCGTGTCGTTCGGCGTGACGCGCACCTACGGCACCGTCGCCCAGGCGCAAACCGTCGCCATCGGCATGAAGGCGGCCGCGCCGCGCCAGGGCGCGCTGGAGATAGACGGCGCCGCGCTGCTCGCGAAGGCCACCCTGCGCGATCTCGACATCCGCCAGATCGGCTGCTCGCTGGTCATGAGGTACAGCGTGGAGGGGTTTTAAGAAGTTGAGAAGTTGAGGAGTTGAGAAGTAGGAAGAAGTTTTTAGTTATCGATCCGGATCGAGTTGAATCGGGAAGAGTCGAGCCGAATCGAAACTAAAAACTAAAAAAAACGGAGTTTTTTTTATGAGGGGCGACTGGGCAGTGTCATCAACAAGCGGTGTTTTCAGCGTGACGGCGGGGAGCCTGAGGCTCAACAACCTGGCGGCGGACACGTTCGCGTTCGGGTGCCCGGGCGTCGCGTTCGAGGTGGGCGATCCCGTCCACGTGCGCCACAACGGGCGGCTGGTGTTCAGCGGCAAAATCTATGCGCGGGAGCGCGAGGACTCGCGCGGGACAACGGTGAGCCGCCCCTACACCGCGCGCGGTCCGTGGCAGACGCTCGACGACCTCATCTACCGCCAGCAGTGGATGGCGCTCGGCGCGTCCGGGCCGGCGGCGCAGTATTTCTCGCGGGTCATCCTGAACCAGGGGCAGAGCGGCTCGCCGATGACGCTGAAGGACCAGGTCCTCGACATCCTCGCGCCGGCGGCCGCGACGGGCGCGCTCGCCGTCGGCGCGGTCAGCGTGCCGGAAATCTGTCTGCCGGCGGATGAGCAGCGCAGCGTCACGCTCGCCCAGGCGCTGATGCGCTGCCTGCGCCTGTTCCCCGCCGTCGCCACGTGGTTCGACTACTCCGGCCCCGTCCCCGTCCTGAACGTCGGCGCGGGCGCGGAGGCGGCATGGATGGACGACCCGGGGCTGCGCCGGACGCTGCTCTCCGAGTCGCGCAGCGGCTCGCCGCCGGACGGCGTGGTGCTGGAGATCGAGACGACCGGGGATTTCAACGGCAACGCCTACCGCAAGGTGGACGTGCAGACGGCGGGGGACACCGCCGACGGCAAGAGGGTTCTCTACATCCCGCTCGACCTGAGCGGCGCGGGCGGCTCCGTCACCTCCGCCAGCCTGAAGGTGGAGACGGAGGACATCCCGCAGGACTGGCAGACGAACAAGGCGTGGTGGAAAGAGAAGCACCCGCGTCTCGAGAACGTGGACGAGCATTACCTGGAGCTGAAGGACGCGTCGCGCTCCGGCGACCTGCCGCGCATCACCTCCGTGCCGATGAAGGACATCGGGGCTGCCGGGCTCCGCGCCGAGATGGACACCTTCCGCGTCAAGGCGAAAATCCCCACGCTCGGCAAAAACAACGAGGAGATCGACGTGGAGGAGGACGTGCTGCTGACCATGGACTTCATCACCACCAGCGCGCAGACGCGCAGGTACTCGTGGGTGGAGAGCAGCTCCGCGACCTCCGGGGAGTGGGTGCCGGACGGCCTCGCGGAGGCGATCCTCGCGCAGCACGCGCACGACGGCGAGGCGCTCGGCGTCACCGCGCGGCCGCCGCTCACCGCGTGGCCCGTGCCGGGGCAGACGCGCGGCGGCCTCATCTGCCAGGAGGTCGGCCATGACCTCGCCGCCGACCTGATGGAGGTGACTTTCGGGCCGCCCGCCCAGCTCTCCGCCCAGGACCTCGCCGGGCTCATGACCGGATGGCGCAACCAGCGCCGCGCCACCTCCTCGAACGCCCGCGCCACGGGCGAGCCGAAGGACGACGCCAAGGTTGACCACACCGCCGTCGCGCCCGTGAAGACGACCGAGTTCTCGCCGGGCAAGAAAACCAAGATCGGCGCGGAGCAGGCCGGGCAGACGAACGACCCGGCGACGGCGGTCGTTGACCCCTCCAGGCTGCCGGAGGATAACAACAAGGCGGAGCTGCGGGAGGTCGAGTACGTCTCGGACGTGGATGCGGACGGCAACCCAGTAAAAAGAAGGGCGTATTTCCTCGTCAACGAGCCGAGGGACGCGGACGCGGCGGGCCCGGATGATCAGGATCGCGAGTGCGCCCACGACGGCGCGCCGGACGGCACGCCCTACGGCGACGGCGGCGGGCACGACGGCGACCACCCGGGCGCGGACACGCCGGGCGGCGGCCATGAGGGGGGCGGGCACCCGGGCAAGACCGGGCCGTGCTGGTAGGCCGGAAGGAGTGAGGAGTGAGGAGTTAGGAGTGAGGAGTGAGGAATTAGGAGTGAGGAATTTCGACGGCCATCGACGGCCATCGACAACTGGAAACTGGAAACTGGAAACTCAAAAGGAAAAGGAGAAAATCATGTCAAGCACACTCAGCAATCTTCCGTACGCGCGGTTCATCCGCCAGGCGAGGTCGGAGCGCTACGCGCTCGTCTCGACGCAGGCGGCGCTGGACCAGTCGCTCGCGCGGCTGCGCGCCGCGCCGTGGGTCAAGGCCCGCCCCGGGCTGTCCGTCACCATGCCGCCGAGCAACCCGGCGCAGACCGAGAGCAGCGACGCGTACGACGCGTACAAGTTCAGCGGCGACTGCCCGCCCGCCTCGGGCGGCCAGGCGTCGTTCGCCGGGATGGCGGCGTACCGCTTCACCATACCCGCGTCCGCGATCGCCGCCGGCGCAAATCTGGAGTCCGTCGGCATCATGGCGTACGCCAGCAAGTTCCTGTCGCACGGCCTGCGCGTGGCGGCGTTCATGAGCGCGGAGGCGTACCCGGACGCGTTCGGCTGGGACGTGCTGCGCGGGGACGCGCCGGGCGCGGCGCGGCTGGAGGGCTTCCTCGCGGACCCGGCGGCGGGCACGTCCGCCGCGCGCAACAAGGACGCGGTCGCGGAGATCAGCCTCGGCCAGCCGTGCCAGCAGTACCTGTGGGTGGTCGTGCAGATCGAGGACTGGCCGGAGATCAAGTGGGAGTATTGGGTCGAGGGCGCGGGGTTCCTCAACGCGGGCGCGATGTCCGCGACGTTCGACGCGAACGGGATCACGCACGATGCGCCTGGCGGAACGTTCGAGTTCCCCGCCGGGCCGGAGGACTTCGAGGAGCCGTCGCGCGTGCAGACGGTCTATCAGGAGCGCGCGGCCGTGCGGGTGTGGGGCGACGGCGCGGCCGCGCTGCTCCCCGCGCCGGACGTGCCGGACGCGGTTGACGTCTTCTTCGTGGACGGCTTCGCCGTCGCGCTGCTCGCGGACGGGACGCTCCGCGCGTGGGGCCCCGCCGCCGTGTCAAGCGGCGCCGCCGCATGGGCGGCGGGCGTCAGCGGCGCGGTCGCCATCTCCGGCGTCGTCTTGAGCCCCACCGTCGGGGCGCTGCTCGCGGACGGGACGGTCACCGTCCACGGTTTCAGCGGCGGCGCGTTCCTCGGCGCGGTCGCGGGGGTCAGCGGCGCGAAGAGGCTCGCCGTGGGCCCGAACGGCATCATCGTCATCGGCGAGGACGGCGTGGCGACCGTCATTGAGAGTGACGGCTTGAATGATGGCTGGTTCGCGCACGCGCCCATACCGGACGCGGCGGCGGCGGCGTGCGCCGTCGGCGCGGCGTGCGTCGTCAAGACGGACGGGACGGCAGTCGGGTGGGCGCAGTACGACAGTTACGGGGAAGCCTCCGGCGCGGCCGCCCAGTCCGGGCTCGCGGACGCCAGCGGGGGCAACCGCGCGTTCGCCGGGCTCCGGACCGACGGGACGCTGTGCCGGTGGGGCTACAACAACACGGGTGACACCAGCCACGAGGACGCGCGTGACGTGCGCCTCGTGCGCTTCGGGATGTTCTCGGGCATCTACATCCGCAACGACGGGACGGTGGGGATGTTCGGCTCCGACCCTTACGGGATCGGCGCTGGTCTCGGCGCGGCCGCCATGCCCCGCGCGGTCTGTATCGGCGGCGTGAACGTGTCAGACTCGTCCGCCCTCGCCATCGTGACGGAGCGTGCCGCGCCGCAGGCGTGGACGGCGCACGAGGCGTCCGCCCCGGCCGAGGCCGCGCTCACGCTCTGGGACCCGCACGCGACGCGCGACCGGCTCGTGCGCGCCGCCGCGTCCGCGGCCAACGCGCTGGCCTCGTGGCCCGCCGCCTCGGGCGCGTACGGCGCGGAGACGGCCGGCGGCGTCACGCGGCTCACCGCCTCCGCCGCCTGCCTCGCGTTCGACCGCCGCCATACCGACGCGCCCCCCAACCGCCTCCACTACTCGCTTCCCGCGATCGCGGCCCACGACGGGCGCGTGCGCTACATCCGCGTCATCGTGCTGCTCGACAGCGGCGACCCGCCGCGCGACCCGGTCGCCACGCTCAGCGGGTGGAAAGACGTGTGGGCCGGCAAGGTGCCGCAGGGCTATCAACTCGTCGGTTCCGAATATCTGGAGCACGGCGGGTTCGTGAACAGCCGCTTCCTGCCCGTCTCGCCGCTGCCCGTGTCGGGGCATCTGTGGTTCATCGTCATGCCCATGCACATCGAGCTCCCCGGCGCCTCGGAGGCATTCAACGTGGAGGGCGGCGGCTGGGACGCCGCGCATATCTTCCTCTACCGGGATGAGTGAGAAAGGATTCCCCCATGGACAAAGACGAGGTGAAGATACAGATCAAGACCGTGCTCGACTCGCTCGGCGCGGACCAGGCGAAGGCTGTGCTCAAGGAGCTCCAGGCGGAGGCCGAGGGCGCGGGCTCGAAGGGGAAGGCGGGGCTCGACAGGTTCCGCGACAGCACCCGCGGCGTCACCACCGCGATGCGGGCGCTCCGCACGGTGCTGGGCGGGCTGGGAATCATCGCGCTCATCAGCCAGATCGCCCAAATGGCAGGGAAGATACACGATCTGGTCACCGGCACGGACGAGTACGCCAAGGCGGCGAAGAAAGCCGCCGAAGCCGCCGATTTCGAGAAGATGGCCTCCGGCTACGAGAAGGTGAAGACGATCATCACGGAGACGGCCAACGAGCTGAACAGGCTGAACGAGATCGAAGACTTGCGCCTTGATGCCGCCCGGAAGATGGAGGACGCGCAGTTGAAGCTAGCGGAGGAGAGGGAGGTCGAGGCACTCGCCGCCGACGATCCCGACCGTGGCCTGAAGGAGAAAACCATCCGCGAGCGCTATTCCCTGCAGCGTGCGGGGAATGATGGCCTCAGGGCGATGGAGGATTCGGACAACCGCCAGAGGCGGCTCCTCGAGGAGGCTGCCAGAGAGCAGGACGCTGTCAACCGGAGGGATGCCGAGCGCGCCGGCCTCTCACATGAGGCGCGAGTATATGGCTATATGGCCGAAGGTTCCGAAGGCGTGGAAGAGACTTACCGAAAGTATAACAAGAGAAGCCTCGGCCTGTTCTTCGGGGGCTCGCTGAAGGAGACACAGGAGGCATCGAGGGGTTACAGGGAGAAGGAGCAGACACTCAACGCCAAGATTGATGAGATTGACAAGCAGAACGAGGCCAGTAGGCGTAACATTGAGCAACTGACGGAGAAGGCTTCTATTGAGGCGGGGGGCAAGAGGTCAATAGAGATCAGCGATCAGGCGTCGGGCATCGTCTCCGCCCGCAACGTGCGGGTCGCCGACGAGGGCGTCGCCAAGGCGGAGCGCGACCGCGCGGCGGCGAGAGAGGCCGCCGCCGAGAAGGAGAGGATCGAGAAACGGATCGCCGAGCAGCAGGAGCGCGTCCGCCGGTCGCGGCTGACGGAAGAGGAGGCGCGGCTGAACCTTGAGGATTTCGACAAGCGCAACGCCAGGACCACCAACACCAGGCAGCGCGACGCCGCCCGCGCACCGCTGGAGCAGGCGCACAAGGATTCCGCCAGCGCGCGGCAGGCGGCGGAGCGCGAGCTGGCGCAGTACATGGCGGCGAACAAGGAGTACCTGCAGGGCGTCACCGCGCTCGCAAGGGACGGGAAGCGCGAGATCGAGAAACTCAAGTCGCGCCTCGCGGCCGGGAGTTGCGACGCGGCGGGGGACTGAACGAAAAGCCAGAAATATGAAATCAGAACCGTAGTCACGTAGTCTTGTCGTCACGTAGTCCATTCTAAAAACGAACACGAGTACGAACGCCTGATGGGCTTCCCCGACGGCCACACGGCCGTCAGCGGCGCCAACGGCAGACCGCTCGGCGACTACGCGCGGATGTTCATGCTCGGCAACTCATGGCCCGTCAACTGCGCCCGCTTCGTGTGCGAGCGCATAGACAAGTGCATCCGGGGGGAGCTGGCATGGGAAGAGTGACGCCCATCATACGCCGCCCCGGCGGCAAGGGCAGGATGCTCAGGCACCTCCTGCCCGTCATCGACGGCACCCCGCACAAGGTCTACGTCGAGCCTTGCTGCGGCGGCGCCGCCGTGCTGCTCGCCAAACGGCCGAGCTACCACGAGGTGCTCAACGACACGGACGGGGAACTGATAAACCTGTACAAACAGGTCAAATACCATCTCCCCGCCGTCATCCGCGAGACACGCCTCAGCGTGGACAGCCGGCAGCTGTTCGCCGAGTCGAAGGGGCACCCGCACAGGACCGAGATACAGCGCGCGGCCGGCTACCTCTACCGCAACCTGTACTCGTTCGGCGCCGACGCCCACAGCTACGGCGTCAAACGGCTCGGCAGGAACAGCGCGTCCGGGGTGCTGCGCCGCCTCGCCGCGTTCAACAGGCGGCTCGACCGCGTCACCGTCGAGAGCCTCGACTGGGAGCGCTGCGTGCGCCTGTACGACTGCCCCGAGGCCCTGCACTTCATCGACCCGCCCTACACGACCGAAGACGGCCTCGCCGCCTACAAGGGCTGGACGGGCGGCGACGTGGAGCGGCTGCGCGGCGTGCTGGCCGGGCTCAAAGGCACGTGGGTGGTAACCCTGAACGACAGCCCCCCCAACCGCGCCGCGTTCAAGGGGTGCAGGTTCAAGGCCGTCTCCACCCACGCCGCCATGACCAACAAAGACCGCACGGGAAGGAGGTTCGCCGAGATCATCATCACGCCATAAAGAAAGGGGGTTGCAAAGCCCTTGCAACCCCCCTTTCTTCCAAGTCTGTATCAAACATCAGTCATTCTGTATTAAACCACGAGCCGTAATACTTCGAAAGAACCATCCCTAACGGGATATTGTCGCGGTGTGCTTTTAACGTGATTTCGCTCTATATTCAAAATGGCGGAGAGGGAGGGATTCGAACCCCCGGTGCCCGTAAGAGCACACAGCATTTCCAGTGCTGCACCTTCGACCGCTCGGTCACCTCTCCAACGCAAAAAGAAATGAAGTATAGTGGTTCCCAACGCGGAATGCAAGAGAAAACAAAATTGCCGTTTGCAAATTGACGTTTGCCTGGAGAAAAAAGAGTTAGGCTGTTTTCGTGTTCTCGCTGTACATTCCCCGTTTTAATGACTATACTTTTTTTCTTTCAATGAAGGAGGTAAGTTATGGCTGGTATTTTTAAGGCATACGATATCCGCGGCATCGTGGGCAAAGAGTTGACCCAAGCGATGGCGTACAAAATCGGGCGGGCTCTCGTGACGTTTCTCCGACGCAAAGGAGGGCAATGCCGAAATGTGGTCGTTGGGCGTGATGTCCGTATGCACACGGAACCGCTGTTCGCGGCACTCGTCAAGGGGATTAGGGAACAGGGCGCAAACGTGATGGACATCGGGAAAGTCTCTACGCCCATGTCGTATTTCGCAAATGGCGCGCTCAACGTGGATGCGAGCGTCATGATCACGGCGTCGCACAACACCGCCGAATGGAACGGGTTTAAACTCTGCCGGCGAAGCGCAGAGCCGATTAGCGGGAAAACAGGACTCAAGGACATCGAGCGGATTGTCGAGCAAGAGGCGTTTGCACCCACCACCCAGCTTGGAACACTCACCCGAAAGAATGTCCTTGCGGCGTATGCGAAACATGTCGCGAAGTTCACGTGCCCGAAACGTCCGCTCCATATTGCGATTGATTTTGCGAACGGCATGGGCATCTGGGAAGCCCAGGCGCTGAAGGGGCTGATGACGTGGGATGCGCTGTATGGAACGCCGGACGGATGGTTCCCGAATCATGCGGCAGACCCGCTCACCTATACAACGCTGAAGGACGTGCAGACAAAAATCCGCGACAGCAAAGGGCACTATGCGTTTGGCGTGGCGTTCGACGGCGATGCGGATCGTGCGGGTTTTCTGGATGAGAAGGGCCGGATTATCCCCGGTGATTTGATTACCGCACTGATTGCGCAGGATCTGTTGGAGAAACACAAGGGCGCAAAGATTCTCTATGATGTCCGCAGCAGTTGGGCGGTGAAGGAAGCCATTGAAAAGGCTGGCGGAACTGCGATCGCATGTCCTGTGGGGCATTCGGGGATCAAACAGACGATGCGCAAAGAAGATGCGGTTTTCGCAGGTGAGGTGAGCGCGCACTATTATTTCAGGGACAATTACGTTGCCGAAAGTCAGGCGATGGCCATCCTCACCGTTGCGAGCATCGTTGAGAAAAAGGGCAAGCCGCTTTCCGAACTCATCAGGCCGCTACGGAAATATTGTCCCTCAGGTGAAATCAATTCGCACGTCAACGGTGACCCGCAAGATGTCATCAAGAACGTTCTCGACAAAGTGCTCACGAAAGAAAAGGGCGGAAAGGTATCGACTCTCGATGGCGTGAGCGTGGAATTTCAGAACTGGTGGTTTAACGTCCGTTGCTCCAACACGGAACCGATCGTACGCCTGAACCTGGAGGCGAAGAGCAAGGCATTAATGACGGAGAAGAGGGACGAGGTGCTTGCGATCATTCGGGGATAACAACATGATGGTGAATGCCCAATGCCAACGCGATATGCCGGACATGACGTTCTTCGACGGGTATGCGACCGTGTGCCTTGGAGATGCGTTGTTGCGTTGCGCGGAGTGGCCGTCGCCGACGGTTATTGTTGCGGACGGACCGTATGGGCTTTCAGGTTTCCCCGGTGACCCTGCTTCGCCAGAAAGCCTCGCCGAGTGGTACGAGCCCCACGCCAAACTTTGGTACGCGCACGCGTTGCCGTCGGCAACGCTGTGGTTTTGGAACAGCGAGCAGGGCTGGGCCAACTGTCACCGTATGCTGGAGGCCTGCGGTTGGGAGTTTAAGAACTGCCATATCTGGGACAAGGGAATCGCGCATATCGCCGGAAACTGCAACACCAAGACCATCCGGCGTTATCCTGTTGTCTCGGAGGTCTGTGTCCAGTACACACGCAAGAACACCCTTCAATCCGAGGGCAAGGAAATGCCGCTCCGCAAGTGGCTTCGGCAGGAATGGCGCAGAAGCGGTCTGCCGTTCTCCCTGACCAACGAGGCCTGCGGGATGAAGAATGCCGCGACACGCAAATATTTCACCGCCGATCACCTTTGGTATTTCCCACCGCCGGAGGCGTTCACCGCGTTGTGCGGTTATGCGAACAGGTACGGCAAGGCGGAGGGGCGGCCTTACTTTTCGGCGGACGGCATCCGCCCGATGACGGGTGGCGAATGGGCACTGATGCGGGCGAAATTCAGGTGCGAGATCGGCGTGTCCAATGTCTGGCGCGAACCTGCGGTGCGCGGCATTGAACGGGTCAAGAAAAAAGGCGGGTGCGTTCACATGAACCAAAAGCCACTCCGCCTGTTGGAGCGCATCGTCGCCGCCTCGTCAGACCCCGACGACATCGTATGGGAGCCCTTCGGCGGGCTTTGTTCCGCAACGCTCGCGGCCGTCCGGATCAACCGTATCGCATTCGCCGCTGAAGTCAATACGGAGTATCACGCTCATGCGGTAGCCCGGTTGTTGGACGAGGAAAACAAAGACCTGCTTTTGAGACGAGCCCATGAACACGAAAAACGAAAAATCCAATATGCAGCCACCTGTTAATCCGACACGTACCCCCCCCTCTGCCAATTGGGAGCACTTCTCCCTCTGGCAAAATGTCCGCGACACGCTTGCCGCGCTGCCACTTCATTTCCGAAG
The DNA here is from genome assembly GCA_009777165.1 of Kiritimatiellota bacterium. Classification (GTDB taxonomy): domain Bacteria; phylum Verrucomicrobiota; class Kiritimatiellia; order RFP12; family UBA1067; genus WRJS01. The sequence continues at coordinate 10,941 of WRML01000001.1, read as the reverse complement.
CGATACGTTCATTGAGGGTATCCATGCGACAGACATCTTCACGCTCAACTCCGCGCTCGGGGCGACGATTGAAAATCAGGTCGTTGAAACCCTCAATCAAATCCGCGCCACATGGGACCCGGCGGGCAATTACCAATCGTTCGGATTCATCCGCCAGCCGCAGACATTCCCTGATGTCGTGTTCAAGGACATGACAGGACGCACGTCCAAACCGCTGTTCGGCATTGAGCTCAAAGGATGGTATCTTCTTGCGAAAGAAGGTGAGCCGAGCCTTCGTTTCACGCAAACGCTGGACGCTTGTGCGGAGGCGGATATGATTGTGGTTGTCCCATGGGTTCTCGGCAATGTCATTTCGGGGCGTCCCAAGGTTTACTCGCCGTTTGTCGAATCCGCCAGGTATGCGGCCGAATTCAGGAATGATCACTGGCAACATTTGCGAAAGACGCAAGACAACACGGGCATAAACATCCCGTCTGGCATTTCGCCGTATCCGTCGAAATCTGATGCCAGTACGGATAAGCCTGTTTCTGACAAAGGTGGGAATTTCGGGCGGATTGCCCGTACAGGCATCATGGACGGCTACATGGCACGCCTGAAGAACACACCGATTTGCGGGATAAATGCCGAATACTGGCTGGAGTTTTTCAAGGTGTTCCAGCAAGACACAACAGAGGCGAAAATCCATTCCGCCCTCGCGAAGCTTCGGCAACGTGTTCAGGCCTCGCCGTTAGCTACGCCCCGAAATGTGGAAATCGTTAACGTCCTTGACGCACTGGAGAAACTAGAGATGACAGGTAGTAAGACGAAAGCCCCCAGCGAGGGGTTCAGAGGGGGGGCGTACAAAGGGATGCCAAAGGGTACTAATTGCGCGAAGGTTGTGGAGCAGTGGGATTATGAGATTTCACGTTTGCGTCCGCCACGTGCGAGTGGTTTTGGAAATACTGTGAATCCCACATGGCATAGCCCTGAAAATTGGGCATTTGCTAAATGTCCCAAAGACCTGCCAAAAGGCGTTACGCCTTTGTTTGCTGTTTCTGACAAGTGGAATTTTGAAAAGGTCATCGAAAAAGCGTTTGAGTATGACGGTACAAAAAATTCGCTGGCTAGAACGTTGGAAGCGTTCAAAAATGACATCTGTTTTGTTCCTACGAAAAACACGAAATTCGTTGTTTTTTTGCAAAATCGGAAAACAGAAAACCTATTTTTGTTTTTCGTGTGTGTGAAAAAGTAAAAAAAAACAGGGGGGCTACCCCCCCCCCCCTCTATTGAAAGGAAAAGAAAGAGATGACAAAGACCATATTAAAGACTCGCAGAACTTCACGTAAAGGCGTTACGTTCACTTTTAGAACGACTGAGCGTGAAATTGTCGCTGCCATTGATGATTGCGTTACGCAAGCGTTTACCGCCGTGAACACGCAAGGCTATCACATCCAACGAATCATCCTTAAGCCTTTGGCAGGTTACGTCAATGGATGACATGATCGTCATATTCGATTTGAGGTTTAATTTTGTGGAGATGACATGACGAACAAGCCGATTTACGATGAGTTGCAGGGCAAGTTCCGCGCGCACTTCGGGCGTTACCCGGAGGTCGTCGCCTATGCGCCGGGGCGCATCGAGGTGCTGGGCAACCACACGGATTACAATGAGGGGTTTGTCTTTTCCGCCGCCATCCAGTTCGGCACATTTTTTGCCGTTGCGAAAAGCGTGTCCATGGGCTGCCGCCTCGTGGCTGGCGACCTGATGCGGGAGGTCACGTTCAGCGCGGATGATGTCAAACCCCCGCCCTTCGGGTACCCCCTTTCAAAAGGGGGCTCTGACACGTGGCAGAATTATGTCAAGGGCACGTTCGCAGGACTCGCCGAACGCAAGCCGCCCGCGCACGGGTTCGACGGGATGTTTCTGGGCAACGTCCCCCTGGGGAGTGGTCTGTCGAGTTCCGCCGCGTTGGAGATGTCAACGGGCATCGCGCTCGCGAAGCTGTACAACATCGCGACCGATGCCGTGATGCTCGCGAAAATCGGGCAGAACGCGGAACACACATTCGTCGGGTGCAAGTGCGGGCTGTTGGATCAGATTTCGAGTCTGGCGGGACAGGAGAACAGGCTTGTCAAAACGGACTTCCGCTCTGTTTCCTACGAGACGGTCAACATGGGGGCGGAGGCGTGTTTCCTCTTGTGCGACACGCGCACAAAACACGCGCTTGCCGACGGTGCATACAACCGCTTGCGTGAATCGTGCGAACAGGCGGCGGCGCACTTCGCCCGTGTGCTGCGGCATCCCGTGAACGCGATCCGCGACGTGAGCATGACCGAGTGGGCGATTTACAAGCGCGGTCTGCCCGAGGACGTGGCGAACCACGCCGCGCATCCCATCGGCGAAAACGAGCGCGTGCTGAAAGGCGCAAAACTGCTGTCCGAGGGAAATCTCGCCGGATTTGGCGCGGTGATGTTCGACTCGCATGAAAGCTCGCGCGTGTTGTTCGGCAACTCGTGCGCGGAGCTGGATGCTGTCGTTGACGCCGCAAAGAAAATCCCGGGCGTGCTGGGTGCGCGCCTGTCGGGCGGCGGGTTCGGCGGTTCCGCCGTGGTGCTGGTACATTCGCGCGATGTCGAGACCGCCTCTGCCGCGCTCGCCTCCGCCTACGCCGCAACGTTCAACACGCCGTGCGATGTCAGCGTCATCAAACCTGCCGCCGGCGCATATCTTGTTTAACACGAAAGGAATAATGTTATGTCACAGAACCTACTCACACTGAATGCTTCAAACTTCGACGCCACCATTGCGGAGGGCGTCACGCTCGTGGACTTCTGGGCGCCGTGGTGCGGACCCTGCCAGATGCTGACTCCGATCCTTGAAAATCATGTCGCGCCCGCCGTGGAGGGACGCGCGAAGATCGGCAAGGTCAACATTGACGAGTCGCGCGAGCTTGCCGTGAAGTTCGGGATCAAGAGTATCCCGACGATCCTGATCTTCAAGGACGGTCAGCTTGCGCAGCAGATGACCGGGCTCCAATCTGCCGATACGCTTGTCAAGGCAGTGGAGGGAATCGTGGTTAATGGTTAGCAGTCCGTGGTCAGGTGGAGGGGGGGGGGCCTGTATCTGCCCAGGCGTACGCAGGGGGATGTTGTTGCATTCACACGGTCATCCGTCGTCCGTCGTCCGTCGTCTATTTTTCAAAATCGGTCTCGTCATTGCCGTCCTCCTTTCGGTGGTAGGTTGTAGGATTTGGAAAAACGCCGATTCGTTTGTGCAGAGTACGTTCCAGTGTCATTTTCGTTCGCCGCCCGAAGGATTGACTGATCCTCAGGTCTACGAGGCGTATGGGCGGTACAGCACGTTGTTCGCGGAGATCGAGGCGCGTCTTGTCTACCTCCGTTCAGCCGGGCAGGTTGAGGCGAACATTTGCTTGATTCGTTCGGCTGACCCACGGCGCACCGATGATCCCCTCCAACGGGAAGGGAACACCAACCGTACCGCGCAAACATTGTATGAATTACTGCTTGCGAACCACCGTAACGTCCAACCAAATGACGAGGACGTGGTCGTGGGAGGGGGTACGTTACGGAGGGGATGTCTCACCATCGGCAGGGAGACATACCGCACCGTGGTGTTGTCGCAGATGGATTCCATCCGCGCAAGCACATTGGCATTGCTGTTGCGCTTTGCTCAGCAGGGCGGCATCATCTTGGTTGACAGAGCATACCCGCAACGTGTTGACGGCATGGCGAACCCCCAAGCCGTGAGTGCGCTCACTGAAGTCGCGCCGTTGATGGCAGACGATGACGCATGGAAACAGGCACTGACAACAGACGTGCCGCCCTTGTTCATGCTGGACGGCAAAAACACGGAAACGATTACCGCACACTTGCGTTCGGTGGAGGGTGGTCATACGTTATGGCTCAGCAGCGGCCCAGTGCCTGCCCCGAACATCATTGCGCTTCACCTAGCGGACTACTCCGTACGGACTGCGCTTCTGGATCCCGTGAGCGGGAGAACGTTTGTGCTCCGCCAAGAGGAGGACGGTTCCTACCGCCTTGCATTTACACACGCTCAGATGTGGGTTGTGTGTTTCGGCGAGTTTACCCGGAATTTTGTTTTCGACGGTATCTATGCCGTGCCCTATCCCCGTCAGGCTATCGCGGCGTTGGAAGGCGCATGGAGCGGTAAGCGCCTCGACCCGAATGCGCTCACGCTCGATTGTGCGCGCTGCTCGCAAGATGACGGCATCACGTGGAGTGCTCCCGAATCTGTACGTGACATCTTCAAACAGTTCTCGTCGCCTTCACACGCCAATCGCATGGTACGTCTCCGCTATGCCGCACAGGTTACGGACATTCCTGTCGTCTGCAGGCTAGCTGTCCACGAGACACAGAGGTACGCTTCGATTACGATGAACGGGCAACCCGTCACGTTTTCGACCAACGACTGCTTCATGTGCGAGACGCTCCATACGGGTGATGTGGCGGCGTTCCTCAAACCCGGCGAGAACGAGATTGAGCTTGTCCTTGATGGTGAAACCGCCACTCGTGCCGGTCATATCCAAAACATCTACCTCACGGGCGATTTCGCCGTTACGACAGACCCCCCACCTCCGTCTGCACCGTCCCCATTACCCTACCCCTTTGCGCGCGCCTCGATTGTGAAGGAACGTACCCCCTCCCTTGGCGACCTCGTTCCGCAAGGGTATCCGTTCTATGCGGGGACATTCGTGTTGGAGGCCACCGTTGACCTGCCGCATATCGTTCGCGGAATGCGTTACCTGCTGACGTTCCCCTCGTTTCAGGCAGCCGTCCTGCAGGTCACCGTCAACGGCGGCACCTTCTTCCCGTTACTCTCTCATCCTTGGGAGACTGATATTTCGACGGCACTGCGGTCCGGGCGGAACACCGTACGTATCGAACTCGCGAACACGCGCTACAACCAGACGAATCCACATATCCTCAACGATTCCAGTTACTCCGTGGTCCCCTTTGGCCTCTTCACGCCCCCTGTGATTGTTGAGGTCACTGACCGGTAAGGGATCCGATATGGGATAACGCACTATATTGTTCTCGGTGTGGCTATTCCCAGCAACGTCAATCCCTGTTGCAGCACTTGGGCGACCATGGCGCAGAGGCAGATGCGGCTGTCGCGGATGGCGGGTTCGGATTTCAGCACGGGCGATTGCTGGTAGAAGCTGCTGTAGGCCTGGGCAAGCCCAAACAGGTAGTCGGCCAGCACGTTGGGCTTGTACGCTTCGGCCGCGCGCGCGACGGTGGCGGGGAACTGGAGCAGTTTGAGCGCAAGCTCTTTCTCGATGGGCGCGTCGAGCGTGAGCGTGTTCCGCAGGGGGTCGCGGCCGGGGAGGCGCTCGGCATATTTGTCGAGCAGGCTGCAGATGCGCGCATGGGCGTACTGCAGGTAGGGGCCGGAGTTGCCTTCGAGTGCGAGCGCCTTTTCCCACGTGAAGACGATGAGCGTCTGGGGGTCGTGCGAGAGGTCGGCGTATTTGATCGCGCCGATGCCGATCTCTTCCGCGAGCTTCTGTTGCTCGGCCTCGGTCATGTCGGTGCTGGATGACTGGATGATGTCGAGTGCGCGGCGCACCGCTTCGTCGAGCAGGGCCTCGAGTTTGATGACATTGCCTTGGCGCGTGGAGAACGTGCCTTCGGGTAAACGCATAAGCCCGAACCAGACATGCTCGAGGTGCGCGGTGATGCCGAGCTTGGCGCAGACGGAGAAGAACTGCCGGAAGTGGAGCTGCTGGCGTTCGTCGGTGACGTAGACGATGCGGTCGGGGCTGAACTCCGCCACGCGGTTGCGCACGGTGGCGATGTCGGTGGCGGCGTAGTTGAAGCCGCCGTCGCTCTTGCGCACGATGCAGACGGGCATTCCCTCGGCTTCGAGGTTGACGACGAGCGCGCCCTCGCTCTCCACGGCAAGCCCCTTGTCCTGCAGGAGCCGGATGGTCTCGGACAGGATGGGGTTGTAGAAGCTCTCGCCGCGGCAGAGGTCGAAGCGGACGCCGAGGCGTTCGTAGATGCGGTCGAACTCGCTCAGGCTGATGGCGATGAAGCGTTCCCAGATGACGCGGTTCTCCGCGTCGCCCTGCTGGAGTTTGACGAGCTCGGCTTTACAGGCGGCGAGCCAGCCCTCGTCCTCCTTGGTACGGTTGTAGCTCTGGACATAAATCTGCTCCAGCGTCTCGATGGTGAGGCTCGCACGTTCGGCGTCGGTGAGGAACGCGCGTTAGCCCTGGATCAGGATGCCGAACTGTGTGCCCCAGTCGCCGAGGTGGTTGTCCGCGACGACGGTGTAGCCGAGCGCGCGATAGAGGCGGTCGAGCGCGTTGCCGATGACGGTCGAGCGGATGTGCCCGATGTGCATGGGCTTGGCGACGTTAGGGCTGGAGTAGTCAATGACGACCGTCCTCCCCCGCCCCATATTCGGGATGCCGAACGCGGGCGTGGCGGAGAGCTCGGCGACCTGCCCCGCGAGCCAGGACGCGTTGACGGTCAGGTTGATGAACCCCGGGCCCGCGATCTCGATCTTGTCCAGCATCGAGGGGGGGGGGAGGGCGGAGACCACAGCCTCCGCGATGACGCGGGGGGGCTTCTTCAAGGCTTTGGCGAGCGGCATGGCGTCGTTGCACTGGAAATCCCCGAAACGGTTGTCCGCCGTGGGTTGCACGCGGACGGGCGGGATCCCCCCCCCCCACGCCATCTCAAACGCGGATTGCAGCCATTGCGCCAGTTGCGCTTCACATCTGTTTAATATCGTGTTTTCCATAATCGTGTGTCCATTTTGCCCCGAAAGGGCGACCGTCATTCAGAAAGTACCTCGCGATAAACCGCTTCTGTTTGGTCAACCATCTGTTGGAGAGAGAACCGTGTGAGCGCATCTTCGCGAAGGTTACGGGGGGGAGGGGTACATGAAGCCTGGACAAGGCCATGTGCCAGTGCGCCACTGTCATGCGGGGGGAGGAGCCAGCCATTTTTTCCGTCACGGACGATGTCCAAGGCCCCCCCCTGTGCTGTGGCGATGACCGGGCAGTTCATCGCCAGTGCCTCTGCCATGGAACGTCCGAACGCCTCAGGCTTGGCGGCGTTGCAGGAGACCAGCACGTTGCCACAGGAATAAATCTCCGCAATCTTTTTCTGCCCGCCCGTGAAGAGGACGGTGTCCTCAAGTCCGAGTTCTGCGATGAGCCGTTTGAGGGTCTCCAAGTGGGACATGCGGTTCGCTTCCGCATGACCGACAATCAGCGTCCGTATGTTCGGCACATCGTTACGCGCGAGGGCGGTCGCGCGGATGAGCGCATCGAAACCTTTGACCGGTGTGATACGCCCGACGCCCAGCACGACAAAGTGATTGCCGGGGATGTATTGCCTTCGGAAGTCGCGGATGAATGCGGCATCGAGTGTTGCGGGATTGAACTGTTCAGGATCAATGCCGCGATGGATGAGGCGAATCTTTTCTTCGGGGGTGCCGTAGTGTTTGCGGATGTAGGTGATGACGGCGGTGCTGGGACAGATGACCCTCATGCCTTCGGTCATGATACGGCTGTAGGCACTCACGCTGTTGAAGCCGTGGACGGTTGAGACGAATGGCAAACGCAGGTTGCGGTTCGCGAATTTAAACAGCCACCCCGGGACGCGGCTGCGGTAGTGGACGATGTCAGGCTTGATATCTTTGAGGATGGCGGCGAGACGCGACACGCGCGACGGGACGGTCAGCGGGTTTTTCGATTTCACATCCATTTGGAGATGCCCCCCCCCTTGGAGGGCGAGCGTCCCTGCGAACCGCCCCCCCAGGGAAATGACCGTGCTACGGTGTCCCCGCCTGACAAGCTCTCGGCTGATCTCCACGATGCCGCGCTCGACACCGCCCTCATCCAGCGCGGGCAGGATCTGTACGATATGGGCCATGCCAGAGGATTCCCCGTTTCTTTTTTTCCTCGCACAAAAACACAAAGGACGCAATGGTTTTGATGAGCAAAATCCTGTCCATCCCGTTCATCCTATCCAAAAAAAGTAACATTGCCTTTGTGTCCTTTATGCCTTGGTGTGAGACGAATCGTCGCCATCACGTCAGTCTCGCCTGAATATCCATTCTCAGCGTGTGGCGTTCGTTAGGGTCGAGCGTGATGGACGTGTCGCCGAGGTTGGCGGGCTCGACGCAGAGCATCCGCGTGTAGTCGTCGGGCGCGAGGTCGTCGAACGTTTTGATGCGCTCGGCCCATGGGTTCCAGACGACGACGTTGCGTGTGCCGGAGAACGTGATGAGCGTGGCGCGTTTGAGCTTCTCATCGCGGATGGCGATCTCGTTTTTCTCTGGCGTGTAGATGCGGTTCGTCTCTCCTTGGAGGGTCAACGTGCCGTGCTGCTGCTCACGTTGAGGCGAGGGGTGGTTGGTGAAGGTCGCGCCGTTGAGGCCGTGGACGGACACCGCCGAAATATCGCTCACGCGGAAATAGGGATGGAAACCTTGCGACAAATCGAACGGGCGCGTGTCACGGTTCTCGGTCACGAGTTCGAGGGTGAGGTGCTGCTCCAGCCGGATGCGCAGTTTCAGTGCGAACGCAAAATCCCATATCTGGCGCGTCAGTTCCGAGTCGGAGAGCGACAGCCGAAGTTCCGTGGTATTCGCCGTGTATTCGGTTTCGGACAGATTCCACTGCATGATGCGGGCGAAGCCATGCAGGGGTAAAGGTACGGCAGGCAGGACTGTCTGCTCCGCCTTACCGAACCACGGCCAACAGATGGGGATACCGCCGCGGATGGGCTTGCCAGGCTCGAACACGGCGCGTTTGCTCACGAACAGTACGGGACCCAGCCCGGCCGGGCGGTAGTCGAGGACGTGTCCGCCATAGAGCGACACTTCGCAGGCGGCATACGTGTTCACAAGCGAGACGATAGGCAGCCCCGCCTCGTCCGAACGGAACATGATGCGTCCGGCAGATCCGAAACGCCGGTTGAGCAGGGGAATGTCGGGGGAGGGCATTTTAGTTTGTAGAATTCAGGTTCAAGGTGTTTTTAAAACACTAAAACGTCATCGCTATTCTTGTTTCATGCGGTCAATGGCGATGACCTTGCCTTCGCTGAGCTCGATCCGCAGGTAGTCGTTGCGGCTGTGCAGGTACGAACGCTGGAGGAGGAGGTCCGACTCCATGTACGTGATGCCGCGCCGGCCGGAAGTGGGGTAGTACACTTGGTTGAACTGGTCAATGGGTTGCGTCTCCATGGTACTGTATGACCAGACCATGTTGGTTGACGTTTCCGTGGTACGCTCGTGGATGTAGGTTGGGTCGCCATAGACGATCCATGCGGCGCTGAGCGCGTCGCCCACCTGGAGTTGCCCGTTGCGTAGCCGCGCCTGCGTGTCCTCGGGGAGTTCCGCGAAGAATACGTACTCGTGCTGGATGCGTCTCTCGATGAGGCTCTGCGTAGTCCCGCAGCCTGTCAGGATTAGAACCGACAACGTACTCCCACCCAATCCGATGAGAAACCAATCTCGTGTTTTCATTTTGCTTTCGCTCCTTTCATGTAACGATAAATAGTATAGACTTTTCCGTGCCGCGAGGGAAACACTTTTTTGTAGGAGAATTTTTCCACACGTTTTTCCTTGCGGAAGACCCAGTGAAAAAGATACGATACCAACCATTATTAACAATGGTTAGAAAAGGAGTACGAATGAAACGTGCAATGGTGCTGGCGGGGGTGTCGCTGATGGTGAGTAATGCGGCACAGGCGGAAATCCCTGAGTTGCTGAAAACAGGGGAGGGGGGGACGACGGTCGCGCAGTGGGAACAGGCGCGCCGGGCGGGGATCCTCAACCTGTTTCAGGAACACGTCTACGGGCGCAACCCAGTTGGGCGACCGGACGCGCTGCGCTTCGAGGAGCTCGGCGAGGTCGCCGGGATGCTGGACGGCAAGGCCGTGCGCAAACGTGTTCGCCTCCACTTTGAGGGGCCGGGCGGGAAGGGGCAGTTCGATGTGACCGCGTTCATCCCCACGAGTGAGAGGAAGGCGCCGGCGTTCGTACTGATCTGCAACCGTTCGCCCGAGGAGAACCTCGATGCCGAGCGTACGCTGAAATCGCCGTTCTGGCCGGTCGAGGAGATCGTCTCGCGCGGCTATGCGGCAATCGCGTTCTACACGCAGGATGTGGCGCCGGACAAGAAACCCAGTTTTGATGGCGGTGTCCATACCGTCTTTCTCCCAGACCTCGCAATGCGTAAGCCAGACAGTTGGGGGACGCTCGCGGCATGGGCGTGGGGCGCGAGCCGCGTGATGGATTGGATCGAGACCGAGCCCCTGTTGGACGCGAAGCGCGTCGCGGTAATCGGGCATTCGCGGGGTGGGAAGACGGCATTGTGGTGCGGCGCGACCGATAGGCGTTTCGCGCTCGTGATCTCCAACGAGTCCGGGTGCGGCGGCGCGAAGCTGAACAGGATGGATTTGCCCAAGTCGGAGCATATCGCGCAAATCGTCAAGAACTTCGATTATTGGTTCTGCGGGAATTTCCAGAAATACGTTGACAATGAGGAGGCGTTGCCGGTTGACCAGCACCAGCTTCTCGCGTTGATGGCACCGCGCCTCGTGTATGTCGCGTCGGCGGAGGGGGATCCGTGGGCAGGGCCGGAGGGCGAGTTCGAATCGTGCAAGCTTGCGTCGCCCGCCTGGGTACTTTACGGCAAAAAGGGGCTTGTGGGCGATACATTCCCTGCGCTTGAGACGCCCCTGCAGGAAGGTTCCATCGGCTACCACATCCGCCCCGGCCAACATGACCTCACTCTCTACGACTGGGAACGGTTCCTGGATTTCGCGGACGGTCACGGCTGGAACAAATGAGAGTGCCAGCCGATTCGGCTCGCCCTGATTCGCCCCGACGCAATGCGAATCGTTTCAAGGCGGGGGGGTAATGTCTCTCCTGTGGGCGTTTACCGCCCGGGCCTCC